>JAPKDT010000146.1 GCA_028822475.1 SAR324 cluster bacterium | reverse complement strand
TATTAAATCAACCTTATTCAGCATAAATAATCTACGTAAATCTACGGAAATATATAAACATATTTGAAGTTTAATATTCCTATATATTAAGAAACAGGAAGAAAAAATATTAAAGGTGTTCTAACTAATTTCTAAAAGGACGATTTTCAATAAAGGCATTCCGGAAGGAAGAGGCAGACCCCTTGTTTCTTCTGTGCATAGGTACTGCCTGAAACAATTTTCTAAAAGATTCAGAAAAATAATCTACTCTAATTGCTGTAAGAACTAATTTCTATTTAGAAAGAAAAGATTATTTTGTTTTTTTTATTGACTATTTCCAATATATAGAACATAATTCCAAAATATAAAAGTAAAGACTAATTCCCAAATGTGTACTAGAAAATTAAGCACTATTTTATCAACAACTATGATACTAGAGGTTTTAATGAAAAAGTTAATACTAATGTTGGCAGTTTCTTTCCTTGGAATTGCAGGAGCAACTCAAGCAGCAAGCCCGTTGGTTGATGTCGCATGGATCGCAGCCAATATAGGCAAAGCAGGGATTGTATATTTAGATTTTCGTGGAAATGCAGCATATTTACGTGGGCATGTCCCTGGAGCAATTCATTCTAATTATGGTAAAGACGGCTGGCGCGAAAAAAACTCTGATGGTACCATCGGCATGATTCCCTCCGCAGACAAATTAGCGGCTCTTATTGGTGGTCTGGGGATCGGTAACGGTGATCATGTAGTGCTGTTGCCTGCTGGAAATTCATCTTCAGATATGGGAGTAGGAACGCGTGTTTACTGGACATTTAAGGTACTAGGTCATGATGAAGTTTCGATCCTCAACGGTGGTATGAACGCTTATAAAAAAGCAAAAGCAAAACTTGAAAAAGGATTGGTGAAGCTTGATCCAAAAACGTTCTCTACACAGTGGCGTTCTGAAATGGTTGTTACAAAAGCACAGGTTAAGAAAGCTCTTGATGCAGGTGTAACTTTGGTAGACAGCAGAACATATGATCAATATGTAGGTCTGAACAAACATCCGAAAGCCAAGCGCAAGGGAACAATTACCGGTGCTGTGGTTTTACCCCAAAACTGGCTCACAGTCGGTGGCAAGGGGACTTTTCGAAGTAATGCTGAATTGAAAAAACTCTACGTTGCTTCCGGTGTGCCTACTTCAGGTGAGCAGATCACTTTCTGCAACACAGGTCACTGGGCTTCTATAGACTGGTTTGTGGGCAGTGAGTTGGTAGGAAACAATCAAACTCAAATGTACGACGGTTCAATGGTAGAATGGACGGCTGATGCTTCCCTGCCGATGGAGCGAAAAATCAATTTAATAATTGATTTTATTTATCTCTCTAGTACTAAACATCAGGTTTTTAATCAAGCGGAAGAAGACTTTGGTGATGCTTGTGGGAGTTATTTTTCTTTCTGTTGCAGTACTGCTCAGTACTGCAACAGTTTCTCTGGCCTATGGTGAGCATTCAAAAAGGCTGGCGGCAAATCTTCTGGTACTACAGGGTGACTTAAGGCAGTTGCTAAATACAGACACTTCCGACATCCACCACCGTAGTTTAAGCCTCAGAATCGAGGAAAAGCTAGGTCTGCTCGCACTGCTGGTACGCTCTGCAAATCAGCAGGAATCAGTAAGTTATACACACAATCCTGAAGAGTTTCGGCAGTTGCTGTTTCTGTTTAACTCAAGTGAGTTTAAGTCACTTTTAAATGAACTGGAGAGTCTTTCGCTAAAATATCCGTTATTCCTTTCACCTATTCTGCAGTCATCGTTTCCACCTGTATTTTTCAAACAAGCAGAGGAGATGCATCGGCGTCTCTGTTCTGGATGTCACAGCGGTGCTATGGCAGTAAATGCTTTGCCTGCTTTCGATCTTTTCAGACAATCACGTTCTATCGCACGTATGGAGTTTGTCGCAAGGATGTTGACAGGATTACGCGGGGATCAGCTAACTTCTTTACAGAATCCTTTGACTGACACAGAACTTT
The DNA here is from genome assembly GCA_028822475.1 of SAR324 cluster bacterium. Taxonomy (GTDB): domain Bacteria; phylum SAR324; class SAR324; order SAR324; family NAC60-12; genus Arctic96AD-7. The sequence goes on along the minus strand of JAPKDT010000146.1, from coordinate 3,523 downwards.
CTGCACTCATCTCTTATTACAGAAATGCAGTTCATGAAGGCTCAAAATGAACAAAATATTTTGTGAATAATTTACTTTGAAGAGAAGTAATTAAACCGGGCGAGGAATCATTCAAACACAATTTTAGTGCCTATGCCCTGATCTGTGAACAGTTCTGCTATGACAGAGTGAGGATCTGTACCATTTATTATTTGAGCAGACTCAACTCCATTTTTAACGCAGTAAAGTCCGGCACTAACCTTAGGTGCCATACCTCCGCTAATCACGTTCTTCTTAATCAATTTTTCTGCTTCAACTGCGGAAAGTTGCCCCTTCAGTTTTCCATCTTCAAGAACTCCATCCACATCAGTCATAAATATTATTTTGTATGCACCAAGAGCGACCGCAATCCGTGAAGCAGTTGTATCTGCGTTTATGTTGTAGGTGACACCGTCTTTACCTAGACCAATGGGGGAAACAACTGGTAGAAAACCCTCTTTGAGCAAGACCAGCAGCAATTCCGGATTTACACTTGCTATTTCACCAACATAGCCTAAATCAATTCCTCCCGGATGTTGCTTTTTACGTGCTTCAATCAACAATCCGTCTTTACCACTTACTCCAACCGCTTTACCACCAAAAGTGTTAAGGTGAGTAATTATTTCTTTGTTTATTGTACCAGAAAGAACCATTTCTGCTACTTTCAGATTTTCTGAACTAGTCACCCTCAAACCGTCAATAAAAGAAACTTCCTGTCCTAATTGTTCCATAGCTTTTGAAACTTCAGGACCTCCACCATGCACAATAACTGGCTGCATTCCAAGAGATTGAAGCAACACAATATCCTGGGCAAAGCTGTGTTTAAGTTCCTCATCAATCATCGCCGCACCGCCATATTTGATGACCACTATTTTAGCATTGAAACGCTTAATGTATGATAGTGCTTCTAAGAGTAAATTTTTATTTTCCTCGGTAAACATCACTATTTAAAGTTACATTAATTTAATGTATTAAAATAAACATTAAATTTAGATTGTCAGGAAAGATGCAGTTAAATTGACTGCACGAAACTAGAAAGAGGCTCTTTTATGAACGGAAAGGTACAATCAGTTTTTGATTGAGACGCAGACGACTTGCGGACTTGAGTTCATTTAAAACAACCAGTTCTTTAACTGTAGTCTGATAGAACCTGGCAATTCTCCAGAGAGTATCACCATTACGTATACGGATAATCCTGTGCCTAACTTTAGGCGCGTTGTTTGAACTTGTTTTTGCAACTATAATTTTTTGAGGTTTTTTACGCCCTTTAGCCGGTGCTTTTACATAAAACCTCATTCCTGTCCGCAACTGTTTGGAATTTGTTAATCCGTTCCAGTTCATCAATTTTTTTACAGTAGTTTTGTAACGTATGGCTAAATGTGACAGGGTCGTATTTCTTGGAACCCGAATTATATTTGCAGCGCTGGGTAGTTTCGCATTTGATACTTTACGATATCCGATTACCAGTCTCTGTCCGGCCCTAAGCGAATTAGGACTGGAAAGTTTGTTCCATTTGATTAATTTATGAACACTAGTACGATACCGTTTTGCAATTACAGAAAGTGATCCACCCTTTGGCACCCTTATTCTCTGCGCAATCAGTCTTGGACTTGAAGGTGCAGAAGCCCCTGCGACTTCTTTAAATACTCTCCAAGTTGGGACATAAGTTTTCATCCGTCTGTTTACTCGCAAAACAGATTTGGAATTTAGTTTGTTCCACCTTGCCAAACGTCGAATGGATGTTTTGTGTTTTTTAGCTAGGTCCCATAAGTTATCACCATTGCGAACCTTAAAGTAGATAGGCGCACCAAACTTTTCCAGTACTCCAGTCACATGCGCCGAGTTGCCAAGCAGAGCATTATAAGAGAGGCTCCATTTTTTTGACGGCTCCGGATTTTGTTCCATGGAAGCCATCAAGTTTGTGTGGAAGCGCTGAGGGATATAGAATGAATATCGTTTCTGCGTCATGGGCGGCACACCGAGGAATAAGGCCTGATTTTTTTCACGCAACAGACGGAATGACATTTTTGAACGCTGTGCCACCTCTTCCAGCGAAAATGAAACCGGCAAACTCGATTTTGTCTCGTCCATAGCTTCAATCGGACGAACGTGTCCTAAGCCATATCGTGCCGGATTTTTATAAATGACCGCCATTGCCATAATTGCCGGCACGTAACTTCTTGTTTCACGAGGCAAACGCAGTGACGAATAATTGTGCTTCAAACCTTTTCGCTTCGCCTTTTTAATTGCTCTTTTAACACGACCTTCACCTGTGTTGTAGGCAGCCATTGCCAGTTCCCAATCACCAAAAAGCCCGTAAAGATGTTTAAGATATGTAATTGCAGCTTTTGTAGACAGCACCGGATCACGACGTTCGTCAATCCAGCGATTTATTTTTAAACCGTAATTCCTGCCTGTTGAAGCAATAAACTGCCATAATCCAACTGCACTTTTGTGAGAACGAATGATTACATTGAAATTACTTTCAGCCGGAACCATGTAAACAAGATCCAGTGGCATTCCTTCTTCACGCAGCATCTTGAGGATCATAGGAACATATTTGCCAGAACGGCGCATACCTGTGATTATTTGCTTACGTTTCTTGGTTGTGAGCCTGCGGATAATTCTTTTGACTTTTGAAGTGTAGCGGAGTGGAATGTCGTACCGCTCACCTTCTACTTTCCAGATTTTGTTGCGGTAAAGAGTCCTGGGTAGTTCAGCATGTTTCGCTATTGTGGATTGTTTCTTTACTAAATGCTGTTTCTTTACAAAAAACTGTTTGGTTGCGGGTAACTGTTTCTTTACAAAAAGTGGTTTTTTTACAGCAGGTGGTTTTTTTAAAGGAACATTCAGCTTTATCTGCTGACTTCCGCTGCCGCTCATTTCAAACATTAAGGCCTGATTGCGTAGCGGTGCCGGCTCGTATGAAGGTGACGCTGCTTCCAGTCTTGTGTCCAGACTAAAAAAACAGAAAAGTGCGACAAAGCAGTTGACTACTATTTGGTTAATTTTAAATCTCATGAGTGCTTTGTTTTAACAGCTGATCCTAGCCTTGATTCATTATTAAGTTGAACTTTTATATTATCAAACGGAACTGTATCTGCTATCAAGTTTAATACTTTTCCTACACTAAGATCAAATTGCAAAGATCATGCATTAATTAAGATATTTATGCTACAACTCAGTAGACAACAAAAATAGTTTGACTATCCTGCTTTCCTTCAAATAAAATAGGGGTCCACTCCATAAAAGCGAGAATAGCTCAGCTGGTAGAGCGCAACCTTGCCAAGGTTGAGGTCGCGGGTTCGAATCCCGTTTCTCGCTCCAACAAAAAAATATTTATTAAAAAAACAAATACAGTAACTTATAGCAGTTTGTCGATATAATAATTCACTAATTATATTATTTCCCCCACTATATCCCCCACCTGTTTCGGCTGTTCACTTTTTTCAAATTGAGTTAAAATGCACTTGTAAAATAAATATTTTATAAGGGATAACTATGC
>JAPKDT010000145.1 GCA_028822475.1 SAR324 cluster bacterium | reverse complement strand
GCTGTGTCCCCGGCAATTTCGATCAGCACGCTGTTTGTATCATCTCCTAGGGATTTAAATACCTCTGCGTCCAGCTTCCAGTGACGCCCTTCCAGGAGTCCTATAATTTCAGTCTTTTGCGGAGCAGAAACTGCGATTCCTGTCAAGTTCCAGCATAATGCACAAATGAATAATAAATATTTCATAAATCTCCAGTATTTTTAGTCAAAATTGTAGTTGTGCCGGTATCAATTTACTGGGCAATTGGTGAATACTTCAAGACCTGTTGCTGATGGCTGGACAAAGTTTCCTGTTTTAATCCAGCAGATCTGGAAGATGAAGACCAAGGTGTCCAAAACATCACGTTATCCCCACCGTAACCTTCACACTCCTCCGCGGACATTTTTTTGTTACTATTATTATCTCTGCTGCTTTTGGTGCATTCTGCAGTATCGCTAATAATGTCAAACACTGTACCTCCTTGTTCAGTAGTGTGAAACAGACCCAGTTGGTGTCCCATTTCGTGTGCCGCTGTTTCACCAAGCAGTTGAGCATCCAAGGTGGTTCCTGAGGCATGTGCAGAGAGACTGTTCAGTACTCCATTCCAGGAATTGGCGATACCCATTGATCCGGGAATTCCGGCTGCATTTCCCAAAATGTTTGACCAGCTTCCAGAATAATCTTCAATAAAAAAAATATTGAGTGCTGTCGTAGCTCCCTGCGAAACAAGAGCACTTGTTGTTGTATTGGTGAATGTGCCAGATACTGCGGCATACTGGGAGTCACTGATTGTAATAGTGGTGTTTATACTAAGTGTAATTCCGTTTGCAGAATAGATACTTGACATGACATTCAAGGCAGCGCTCAGATCTAAGGCAGTCCATGTTGTACCAGTGATGTAGGGTTGCACAACTATTGTTGTTGAAGCAGGAAGAGTACCGGACCGTCGTGTTAATTTTATACGGTCGTTATTTTTGGCTTTAAATGTCCATGTGCCTGCTTTGGCACTGAAGCTGGGTGACTGAGGCACGAGAATATTGGCATAACCCTTTTTAATAAGATCACTTCCCAAGCCTCCGCTGGCATCATTATATAAATTTTGTGTTGAAGAAGTACTCAAGATATCATTTCCATCTGGATCAGCCAAAGAATCAAAAACAATCTTAGCATTACTATCCTTGAAAATTGATAATAAAAAAGAAATACCGTCCGAAGGTACGACGAAAGAGCCCGTATAATAACCGTCCTCTCCTAAGGTTTGCTTGATTTCTAAAACTGGCAAAGAACCAGTGGTTGAAGATGTTTTTTTTTTTTTTGAACATGCACCGGCAAGGAACAGAGAAGCTGTCAGCAGGATGAAGGCAACTAGGTATAGATTGAGTTTTATGCTCATGATTTATATAAAATTATTTTCTCTCAATCTCAGTCTGCCTAATTCGTCCAATTGGACTGACCACGACTTTTGTGCTGTAAGTCTCAGTTTCCAGAGTGATTGTTCCTCCTGCGGCGAAGCCAAAAGCACTGAACGAATGCCAACGGGTGGCACTGATCTGGATGTTTGGTGGAACCTTTTCCTTGAAGACCGTGTCGAAGTTAGCATTATTTTTTCGCTGAAGTAATAAAGTTCCGGATTCACTTTTTAATCTGTGAGATCTATGCTGAGTCAATGCTAGCCACTGTGCCTGACGGTGTGTATTTTTGAAAAGATCAGCGGTGTTTACAAACTCAGCCCTGTCCAACAGTGGAAACAGGGAAACAGAAAGCAGGCCGGTTAGAATTCCCATGATTGTGATGGAAATCATAATTTCGTATAAAGTAAATCCTCTGGATTTTTTCTCAATAAGCATGTGGATCAACAAATCCTCTGAACAAAGTCAGGAATAATATTTTAATGTCAAACCAGAGTGACCAACGCTCGATATAGTACAAATCACATTCGATACGTTTCTCTAGCGATGTATTGCCCCTCCAGCCGTTAATTTGTGCCCAGCCAGTGATGCCTGCTTTGACCTTGTGCCGAAGCATGTAATTTGGAATTTTACTTTTAAATTGTTCAATAAAAACGGGTCTTTCAGGTCTTGGGCCGACAAGGCTCATTTCACCTTTGAAGACATTGAAAAGCTGCGGCAGCTCATCCAGACTGTAGTTACGTAGAAAAACACCAAATTTTGTGCGTCGTTCATCGTTTTCACTGGCCCAGACAGCACCGGTTTGTGATTCAGCATCTGTCTGCATAGAACGAAATTTTAATGCCTTGAATGTGCGGCCGTCCAGTCCCATCCGGTCCTGGCCGTAAAGAGCAGGTCCGGATGAGCTAAGTTTGATCAAGACTGCGATTACCAGCATCAACGGTGAAAAAAGAACAATCGCAAAAAAAGCTCCTGAAATGTCCAGCAGACGTTTAAGTACCTGATTCCAACCGGTCATTGGACTTTGTACAAGGGTTACAATAGGAATGTCATCAAATGACTCCACTTCTGTGTGCAGAGTACGGAAAGTACCCAAGTCCGGAATAATGCTCACATCAACCCATTGTTCTGCCAGCAGTTCTTTAAGTTCAGGCAGATAGTGTTGTTCTTCAGACGGAAGCGCAATAAAAACTTGATCAATTTGGTGTGCCTTAATAATCTGGTTCAACTGATCAATTCGTCCGAGTCTGGGAATATTGGCAGGAATAACTGAGTCAAGGTTGCCATTTGTTTCAATCACACCTTTCAGAATAATTCCCAGTGATTTAAGACGACCGAGACGTTCTATAAACTTGTTTGCTGAGTCTCCGTTGCCGATCAGCAGAACATGCTCTACATACGCTCCTCTGGAATGCAACCAGTGTAAGGAGCCTTTTGTGATTAGACGAGATAAAAATAGTAAAATCAGTAAACAAGCAAAAAAGTAAAGCGTGTGTACGCGTGAAAAAGAAAATTCGCGATAGAAAAACGCAGCCACCAGAGTCAACAATAATAAGCTTAATGTGCCGCGTAAAAGATGGTAGAATTCCTGTGGAGGGTGGACAACTTTGTGTAAACGATAAACACCGCTGAAGGAAAAGGCGAAACCGGTTAAAACAGCGACAAAATAAGCCGCTTGCAAATATTCAGTATGTGAAGGAATCATCGAAGCATGAGGCAGGTCAATCCAGAGGAACCTGAGCTGATATGCGAGTTCCCAGGCAACAAAAGCTAAAGACATATCCAACAATCTTAAGAGCGTAGCAAAAACCTGAGTGTGCCTTTTTAACATGTACAGTTCCTGAGTGAAGGTACTGAGGCGTAGACAGTGGAGCTTTTAAAGTACTTATTAATCATTTTATAAACTTACAATGCAAGAATTTCATCCGAGTCGTATTCGACAGCTAGTTTTTGAACTTGACAGCCTGACCGCTAATTTTGATCAGGATGCATGGGATAATTTTCGTCAGTTTTTAAAAATCATTGACGATCGTGATTTTGCGACTATCCTGATTGCAGAGTCAATTCAGGCTTCAGAATGGTCCTCATATGCAAAACTTTCTGTAATAAAGAGCACAGGTGAAGAAGCATTTAATAACAATCCTTCACTGTCTGGTGCAGACGTATTTTGGTTTTCGGAGCAAGCGTCTCTACAAACAAAATTATCAAGTGCTAACGCAAACTTTGCAGGCAGTACAGGCGAAACCACAGAAAATGGAGGACTGCAATATCAACATTTGTACGATACTCTGCAAATATTTAATCCCAGCAAAATAACGACCACTGATTTGTCAACCACCCTGTTTAAATTAAAGCAGGACTCAGAGCAGGTTCCTTTGATGCTCGGCATTGGAGGACCTGACGAATGTGGCCATTCTTTTTTTGTCGGCGAACTGTTTGATGCTCTTGAAGATCAGGAACTGCTTGTCTCAAGTCTGGATCTATCTAAAGTATTAGGCACAGAATTTCAAAAGCATGACAAGTCTGCTTTAGAGTCAAGCTCCTCTCTCTGGCGTTCCATTGAAATCCGTGACTGGCTTATTGATGATGTTTTATCCCCCTACAATCAAGGAAAACAAGTTTATATCGAAAATCCTCCTGAAAATATTAAGGATTATGATATATGCACCTTCCCGTTATTTCTTGCACCGGAAATGATTTTACTGGTTTGGGGAACAACCGTTTTTCTGCCTGAGTTTGAAAAATTAATCGATCTGCGTTTCTTACTGGAACTTTCAGAAAAAACCGCAGCAGCCCGTATGTTTGCCCTTGATGAACGTGAAAATTTTGATAAATCCTTCATCGAGACATATCACAAACAAGAAGGCAAATTTTACAATGAGTATCTGGAAAAATATGAAGTACAGAAGCAAATCGATTATCGGATAAATTTCGACAACTTTAATGCCTTCAGTATCAAAGAATAGTCTTAACCTTCCTCAAATCGTCCTAAATCCTCCTTAACTCTGCGTTCCTCTTCCGGAGTGAGTGATGCGAATTCCTCATGCTCCGGTTGTCTTACCCAGCGTTTAGAGCGAAACAGGACTATAAAAAGTCCAATCAAAATTCCTGCGCCAGGCAGGATCCAGAGAACCAAATTGAAACCTCGTTTTGCTGGAGCCCGTAAAATCCACTCACCGTAACGCTCCACAAAATACGCCAGTATTTCTTCATCAGAATTCCCGTTTTTCATCAGTTCACGGATTTTGTCTTTGATACTGTTTGAAAATCCTGCTTCTGAATCCTTAACAGACAATCCCTGACAAGTTGGACAACGTAATTCGTCAGACAGCTTTCTGAAACGAACAGAAAAACCTTCACTTTCTGCTGCAGTACTAATGCTGATCGCTGTACTTAAAATGATAAATGTAAGCAAAAAAGCGATCCAACTGAAGGTAAATTGATAATGTGTACTGTTTTGAATCTGGCGCTGCATGTTTATAAATCGTTTGAAAACTGAGTTAACATAATGACTGTCTTGTGTGTTAGTCAATACAGTTTATCTTTCTCTTAAAAAGGTTGCAATGTAAAACCGGAAGTTCTAGTTGAATACTTGTGCATTAATCAGCTCTTTGTGTCATTTAAAAAAGATACTGCAATACAATTAATATGATTATTAACTTGTAAATCTGTCTTTTAAACTGTCTAATACTTTTTGTAAATAGTAATGAAAATTAATTAAATGCAGATGCATTATTTGCTAATTTTGAAACTGGTGTAAATTTTGTTCGGAAATAACAACAAAGAATCGTTTAACGGTACGGCTCCTACTTATGTGGGAAAAGGCATGCGTATAGAAGGAAAAATATGGGGTATGCGTCCTATCTGGATTGATGGAGAAGTTAAAGGGACAATTGATATTGGCAGCGAAGTGATAATTGGTGAACCTGCAAAAATAGACGCAACAATTCGGGCACCTACAATTAAAGTAAACGGTTTTGTTGAAGGAGAGTTATATGCTTCCGGTAAGATTGAGATAATGTCAAAAGGTCGTGTTCATGGTAATGTCACAAATCTTGCGGGATGTCTGATTATCCACGATGGCGGAATTGTCGAAGGACAGTGTTCAATTGCAAATGCAGAAAAAATGAAAAGCCTC
>JAPKDT010000144.1 GCA_028822475.1 SAR324 cluster bacterium | reverse complement strand
GAGGAGACGTGTTTTGAAACTGTAGAGCTGAAAATGCGGAGAATGATTCATATTAGTCCTATTCAGCGCTGCTGCTTACATCAACCCAGGAAAGTTGATACTGTACTGTGTCCGGAGAGGCCAAAATCATTGTTTTTCCCGCCAGAGCTTCCAGTCGCTGGGGACGTGTAAGATAGCTGGTTTCTACTTCCAGCAATTCTAACTGGTAAAACATTTTTGAATGCTTTGTTTCCAGCGAATCAATGCGGTGTGCAACTTGACGGTAATTCATCCATTGTGAAAGATAAAAAATACACCCAATTGTTACCAGACCCCAAACCAGTAATGTTACGCGAAAAGATTGCATAGACTGCCATATGAATCGAGGCACCAGTTTCCAGCGAAATTGATGTTTTAAAGATCTGGGTTTTCGCCTGGCAGAATGTACAATAGAACTAAGGGACATTGAAAAGTCTTTCTAATAAAAACTGAAACTACGTTTATTCCGGTTTTGCTATCTTCTTTAATTTATATAAAAAAGGTCACATTTATAACTTTTGCACAAACTGTCCCAAATAGTAAAAGTATCCCTAATACTTTGATCGTCAAATACTATGCAAATAGGTTTGTTTTTCCAAATCCAATCTTTCCGGAAAAGTCTTTCTTCTCCACACTAATTAAGGTAATTTAAAAGCATGCAGTCTTAAAGATTAATTTTTTAAACTGTAAATCCATTAATTGTTATCTGCAATATCTCTAAAATATAATGAGCAGTACTGAATTAACTCTTGATCAGCGTGATATTCGTTTCGCTGCACATGAATGGCTTAAAATTGGTCAACTCAGCGAGTCAGAAAAATTTGCTGAATTTGATCAAGATACGCTTGACTTGATGGTTCAGGAAGGTATCCGTTTTGCGATTGATGTGGTTTCACCAACACGTTCTGAAAGTGATCGTGAAGGGTGCAGAATCGAAGACGGCCGCGTAAAAGTGCCAAAATGCCTGCATGAACCTTATCAACAATCTTATGAACTTGGATGGGCTTCGATGGGAGTGTCTCAGGAATATGGCGGAATGGGTGCTCCTGCAACACTCGTATTAATTGTCAATGAGGCAATGAACGGAGCAAATCTTGGGCTGAGCATGTTTTTTGGACTGACTACCGGAGCTGCTGATCTGATTGAGACCTATGGTTCTGACTCTCTGAAACAAAAGTATGTAGCTAAGATGTATCAAGGTAAGTTTACGGGGACCATGTGCTTGAGTGAACCTCAGGCCGGTTCGGATGTCGGAGCAGGTACGACCAGTGCTGAATCAGTCGAAGACGGAGTTTACAAGATCAAAGGCTCCAAGTGCTGGATTTCTTCAGGTGACAGTGATTTGGGTGAAAACGTGATTCACGCAGTACTGGCTAGAGTCAAAGGTGCTCCGGATGGAACGAAAGGTTTGAGCCTGTTCATAGTCCCTCACACACGTGTGAATGATGATGGTTCGCTTGGAGACTGGAACGATGTCACTGTTGTCTCCATTGAAGATAAATTGGGAATCCATGCCAGCCCCACTGCAGTTTTGAATTTTGGAGAAAACGGGGATTGCCTGGGTTGGATTATTGGAGAAGAAGGCAAGGGAATTTCCTCAATGTTCATGATGATGAATGGGGCACGTATTTTTACCGGATTGATAGGTTTGTCTCTGGCAGGCGCTGCATATGAAAACGCTAAAACTTACGCATACGAGCGTGTGCAGGGCACAAATATTTCAAAAATTCGTGATTCGGAAGCACCTCGTGTTACGATTGTCGAACATCCTGCGGTACGACTCAACTTGATCAATATGAAGGCCAAAGTCGAAGCTATGCGTGCTTTGCTCTATTATACTGTTTTTCAATTGGACTTGGAACTAATTGCAAAAACAGATGAAGAACGGCAAAAAGCACAAAACATGGTGGATTTGCTGACACCGATGTGCAAAGGCTGGTGTACAGAGGTTGGTCTGGATGTAGTTCAAGTCGGAATTCAAGTACTTGGCGGTGTTGGATACACCAAAGATTTTCCTATGGAACAACTTTTTCGCGATGCCCGTATTGCGCCTATTTACGAAGGAACGACTGATATTCAAGCCCTGGACCTGGTGGGGCGGAAAATGATACAGAATGACGGAATTCTTTTTCAGCAATTGATGGAACAGTTTAGTCAGTCGATTGAAAAACACAGGGAACATCCGGAACTTAGTGAAATATTCAAAACATTTGAGGGGCACTGTGAAACACTTTATGAAACATTTTTGGGCTCACAAGAAGTACTGAAAATAAGGGGTATGGAAGGTGTTGCACTTTATGCAACTCCGTTTTTGATGTATATTTCCTCAATTTCAGCAGGTTGGCTCTTGTTGCAGCAAGCCGTCGTTGCCACAGAAAAATTGGGACAAATAAAAACTGAAAATGGAGTCGGTGACCTTGCTGATTCAAGTTTTCTGAAAGAGAATGAAGACGCGCTTTTTTATGCAAACAAACTTAAAACAACACGTTATTTTGTTGAGGCAATAATTCCACAATTTGAAGCTTTGCTTGCAGGAGGCAGAAAGCAAAACTTCGATGCGTTAGAAATTGTTTTTTGAAATGAGGCGGACATGTAAAACCGCCCTACTGTTTTAATAAGGAAATTATGGAATATAAAGGCCAGGCTATACAGTGCCGTACTCTGGGAAATAATATTGTAGAGTTGACATTTGATGCACAGGGAGAATCGGTCAATAAATTTGATCAAAACTCTCTTTCAGAACTTAGTGAGGTAGTCAAAGAGTTGGAAGCTGATAAATCAGTCAGTGGCCTCCTGGTCTCCAGCGGGAAGAGTGTTTTCATTGTTGGAGCCGATATTACAGAATTTCTAAAAGGGTTTCAAGTTCCACAGGACGAGTTGGTTCAGTGGGTTAGGGAGGCACAACAGGTTTTTACGGATTTGGAGAACCTGCATTTCCCAAGTGTTTGTGCCATCAACGGTTATGCGCTGGGAGGAGGTTTTGAGTTAGGTCTGGCCTGTACATACAGGGTGGCTTCAACAAAAGCCATAGTTGGACTTCCGGAAGTGAAGCTTGGTTTGCTGCCAGGATTTGGAGGCACATCTCGTCTGCCGCGTCTAGTTGGTGCAGACAACGCACTGGAATGGATTGCCGGAGGGACAGAGAATAAGCCTGAAAAAGCACTGCAAATAGGTGCAGTCGATGCTGTTGTTGAACCTGAAATATTGAGGGACGCAGCTTTGGATCTGCTGACCAGGGCAATCGAAGGTGAATTGGACTGGCAGGCAAAACGTGCGGAAAAACTTGAGGCGTTAAAACTGAATGAAAATGAGGCAATGATGACCTTTGAAACTGCACGGGCTTTCATTGCCGGAAAGGCTGGACCGAATTATCCGGCTCCATTGACCATTGTCGGAGTTATGCAGGCTAGCGCAAGGTTTACTTTGGAAGGGGCTTTGGAGATTGAGGCTGAAGGCTTTGCTGAACTTGCCAAGTCAAAGGAGGCAACGGCTTTAATCGGTTTGTTTTTAGGTGACCAACTGCTCAAGAAAAAAGCAAAACAATCTGCAAAGCAAGCTGGACCGGTAAAAAGGGCGGCAGTTCTCGGAGCAGGTATTATGGGCGGCGGGGTGGCTTATCAATCGTCATACAGAGGCATTCCGATTGCTATGAAAGATATTGCGCAAGCGCAACTCGATTTAGGCATGAGTGAAGCTACAAAAATTATGCAGAAACGTGTGGATCGTGGCCGCATGGAACCGAAAAAAATGGCCCAGGTTTTAACCGGAATCACGCCGACGCTGTCTTATGAAAATTTAAAAGACGCGGATTTGGTGGTTGAAGCTGTGGTTGAAAAAGAAAGCGTCAAAAAAATTGTCTTGGCCGAAACCGAATCTTTACTCAGAGAAAACGCGATTTTAACTTCTAATACCTCCACCATTTCAATCACAAAACTGGCCCAAGGTTTGAAGCGTCCGGAACAGTTTTGTGGAATGCACTTTTTCAATCCTGTCCACCGGATGCCGCTGGTTGAAGTAATTCGTGGAGAAAAGAGCAGTGAGTTGACTATTGCTGCAACTGTCGCTTATGCAGCCGCAATGGGAAAAAGTCCGATTGTGGTCAATGATTGTCCTGGCTTTCTTATTAATAGAGTGTTATTTCCATATTTTGCAGGATTCTCAGGTTTAGTTAATGACGGAGTTGATTTTGAACGCATTGATAAAGTGATGGAAAAATTTGGCTGGCCGATGGGACCTGCTTTTTTACTGGACGTGGTAGGTATTGACACCGCTTTTCATGCTGGCGTTGTGATGGCTGAAGGATTCCCTGATCGTATGAGTCAGGATGTACCGACTATTATTTCGAAAATGTATGAGAAAAAATGGTATGGTCAAAAAAACGAAAATGGTTTTTATATCCACAGCAAAGACAAAAAGGGCAGACCGAAAAAAGAAGCAACCCCGGGAGTAGCTGATTTTCTCCAGGATTTGGGCATCGGCAGTGATGATAGCATCAGTGACGCCGAAATAATAGACAGAATGATGCTTCCAATGTTGATGGAAAGCTCCCGTTGTCTGGAAGATAATATTGTCGAGACTCCGATGGAAGTTGACATGGGGCTGATTTACGGCTTAGGTTTTCCTCCATTTCGAGGTGGGATCTTTCGCTGGGCTGACAATGTGGGCTTAAATGAAATAATTCAACGTGCAGAAAAGCATAATGCATTAGGCAAAGTTTATGAGCCGACTGAGCAAATCAGAAAAATGGCCCAGGAAGGACAGTTGTTTCACCCTGTTAAGTGAGCAGTTATAATGCTCAAAAAATCATTAATTAATTTTACAGTTCAGAACAAAGTAGTGTTAGAATTAGACGAGCATTTGTTTATTATCTAGAATTGTTTGTTCCATCACATTTTAAATTGAAAAGGTCGTAATGCAGGAAGCCGTATTAATAGATGCTGTTCGTACACCAATGGGACGTTCAAAAGGAGGAATGTTCCGGAATATACGTGCTGAAAATTTGTCGGCAGCACTGATTAATGAATTGTTGAATCGTTATCCGGAACTGAATCCGGAGGATGTGGAAGATGTAATCTGGGGCTGCGTTAACCAGACTAAAGAACAGGGTTTTAATATAGCCCGCTTTGCTTCGTTGATGACATCACTGCCGCATAGTTGTTCTGCTCAGACCGTTAATCGTTTGTGTGGATCTTCTATGACTGCAGTTCATACTGCAGCAATGTCAATTATGTGTGAGCAGGGAGATGTGTTTTTCTGCGGAGGGGTGGAACACATGGGTCATGTTCCGATGGATCATGGTTTGGATCCAAATCCACACATTAGTAAATTTTCTGCGAAGGCATCCGGAATGATGGGTTTGACTGCTGAAATGCTGTCAATTCAGCATAAAATATCCCGCGAAGATCAAGATTCATTTGCTTTGCGTTCACATAAAAATGCGTCACAGGCTACAAAATCCAAACGTTTTGAAAAGGAAATTGTTCCAATAGAGGGGCATGATGAAGAAGGTAAA
>JAPKDT010000143.1 GCA_028822475.1 SAR324 cluster bacterium | reverse complement strand
CGGGTTTTGATCCCGTGATACGCAGGTTCAATCCCTGCCGCCCCAGCCAGTAAATCAGCTCAGTGCACCTACTCTCTTCTCTTTCAGTCTACCCTGCATTGGGGAAATTCTTCCTGAAACATGACTGAAATTTCCCATCTCAAATACATTCAGTGGCGTCCGATTGGTGTCTGTGATACAGGTACTGGTAAGGAACGTAAGGCCAAGATGTTTTCCAGATTTGATCTGGCCAGCGTGACTGGTCCTGAAGTTAAACGCGAAAACTGGCGCGAGCAACCTAAAGTTATGGAACTGATTCAGCTTTATGCCCGTGATGTGGCTGATCTTTCAACTTTAACAAATGGCATGCATGCACCTGAAATTGATCAAATTAAGCTCGTTGGTGCGGTCATTGGTCATAATCAAACACCGAACCTTAACCTGGAGTCTGCAGCCGGTAAAGTGCAGTTTTTTCAGGTTAGTTTCAAAGAAGGTAAAACAAAAAAACCTTCCAGAAAATGGGCCAAGTGGTTGAAATGGATATTGATCTCAATGACTGCATTCTTGCTGATGATCCTGATGATATTGCTGATAAACCGATTTTCGTTGCTGTCTTTAAAAAACAAAGAGCAGTCTGCTTCAGTCTGCAGTTCTAACAGACAGAATGCGGCATATACTGCAGAATTAGCAGAGATTCGAAAATCCCTACTGACTGAATTAAGCCGTCTTCCGGCATGGTTAACTTTTAAGGAAGCTCGAGTGCATTGTACAGGAGGAAGAATGCTGGTCAAGCAACATGAACAGCGATTACTGCAGTGTTTGTTGACAGTCCGTAACCGTACCAAAAATATTCCTGCTTCTTCCAGGCCGGATCTCAACCAAATTGAAGCTTGTGCTGTCACTCTCTGCAGGCGCAAACTTCCACATTTGACTTCATCCTGCAAACGATTGTAGATTGTAATATTCGTTTGTTGTTGACAGAAAAACAAACTAAGCATAGACTTTTTTTTCATTTTAAAAAAAATGTAAGACATTCTTATACCAAGAAAAACACAAAATAAATTCCAAGCTAATCTGTTCAGGCAAAAAATGATCGACAAAAAACACATAGGTTACAATTTTACACCTGTTACCATAACTGTTGAAGAAGGGCGCTTAAAATTTCTAGCAAAAACACTTGGAGAAACCAAAGGGATTTATACAGATCCTGATGCAGCAAAAGCAGCAGGACTACCCGGATTGTTGGCTCCTCCAACTTTCCCGTTCATGTTGGAAATAGATGCATTGGATTTGGTGGATTTCATAAGTGTTCTGGGAGAAACGCTAGAAAAATTACTACACGGTGAAGAAAATTTTAACTACTATGCTCCAATTTATGCCGGTGACAGCATAACTGTTCGTAAAAAAATCACAGATATTATCGATAAAAAAGGAGGGGCATTGCAATTCGTGATTTCAGACAATTCCTTCACCAATCAGCACGGTATAATTGTCGCGGATACGCGAACCAATTATGTTTTCAGGCATCAATAAAAAATCATGACTCAACCTACATTCAACTCTTTAAACGTTGGGGACGAAATTCCTGCCCTCACGACTCCTTCAGTTTCCCGGCACACTCTTGCACTTTATTGCGGAGCTTCCGGAGATCATAATCCAATTCATGTTGATCTTGATTTCGCAAAATCATCAGGACTGGATGACGTGATCGCACATGGAATGCTCTCCGCGGCTTATCTCGCACAAATGCTGACCAACTGGGTACCTCAATCTGCTCTTAGAAGCTTTAATAATCGTTTCACCGCAATGACTCAAATAGGTGATACTGTGTCCTGCAGCGGAAAAATTGTTGAAAAATTTGAAAAGGACGGTGAAAAATTTGTGCGACTTGAACTTTACACAAATACCCCTGAGACACAGACCATCGCCGCTGAGGCAGTGGTTGTATTAGCATAAAATGTCCGTTCCGCTTACTTCATTAAAAATTCTCGACTTTTCGACTTTGCTGCCCGGACCTTATGCATCAATGATGCTGGCTGATTTAGGTGCAGAAATTTTAAGGATAGAATCACCTACACGTCCGGATTTAGTGAGAATGCTTCCGCCACGAGTTAACAGCGGATCTGCGACTCATGCGACACTGAATCGTTCCAAACACTCTCTGGCTTTAAACCTGAAAAAACCTGAGGCGGTTAAAATTGTCCAACAACTGGTCGGGAAATATGATATTGTTTTGGAACAATTCCGACCGGGAGTAATGAATCGTCTCGGGCTGGATTATGAGGAACTCCGCAAACACAATCCTGCACTAATCTTTTGTTCACTAACAGGATACGGGCAAACAGGACCTTACCGAAACCGTGCAGGTCACGATCTAAATTATCTCGCCATTTCAGGAGTCAGTAATTATAGTCGCAGAAAAAATGAGTCCCCTGTACCAATGGGAATCCAGGTCGCAGATGTCGCGGGTGGTTCATATCATACTGTAATGGGTGTTTTAGCCGCGGTGATTCACCGCCAACAGACTGGTGAAGGACAAGCGGTTGATATAAGTATGTCAGACGCAATGTTCAGTATGAATATATTCGAAGGTGCAAATTGGCTCGCAGGGGCTCCGGAAGCAAAACCGGAATCGACCTGGCTCAACGGTGGGACGTTTTATGATTATTATAAAACCAGGGACGAACGTTGGATTTCCGTGAGCAGTTTGGAACCTCAATTTTTTGCTGCTTTGTTGAATGCCATGGAACTTCCGGCAACTTTGCTGCAAATCACGCTGGATGATCCTGAAGCTCAAACACATTTGAAGAAAATACTTCAGGAAAGATTTTTGGAACGACCGTGGTCTGAATGGGAAGCAGCTTTTGCGGACATTGATGCATGTGTTGAATTGGTGTTAGAGTTTCCTGAGGCGATGGAACATCAGCATTTTAAGGCTAGAGGAATGATTGCAGAGGTTCCTGCTTTAGATGGATCATCCCAAAAACAAATTGCATCTCCATTTAAGTTTTCTAGATGCAAAGCAGAGTATCGTCACGTTGGTGCAGAGTTAGGTGAACAAACTGAGATGGTCCTGAAAAACCTCGGATATACTGAACAACAAATCGAAAAACTAAAAAATGACGGAGTCTGTGCAGACAATAAAACCAGTTAATTGGATAATATATGCCAAATAAGCGTGAATTGACTTCTGTTACAGGCAAGCTGAATATACGCTATATTTTTGGAATGAAGCTCCGTAACTTCAGACAGGAAAAAGGTTATGGTCTGAAGGAACTTGCGGCACTGACAGAATTATCTGCGTCTTATATTAATGAAATTGAAAAAGGAAAAAAATATCCAAAAGCAGAAAAAATAATGATGCTGGCGGATGGATTAGATGTTGATTATGACGACCTGGTTTCCATCAGCATGACAGGCCGGCTTGGTCAAATCTCTGAATTATTTTTTTCATCATCAGTTTTGGGATCGTTTCCTTTTCAACTTTTTGGGATCACATTTGAAAATGTGATGGAGCTTTTTACAGCGTCACCTAAGAAAGCCGCTGCGCTTATCAGTACTTTAATGGAGATTTCAAGAGCGTATGACATGAATGTTGAGCAGTTCTTTTTAGCGTCTTTACGGGCTTTTCAGGAAATGCACAACAATTACTTCGAAGAATATGAAGAGCTAGCGGAGAAGTTTGCAAGCAAACAGAAATGGAAAATGTTTCCGCCACCCACCCGCGAAGAACTGATAGGAACCCTCAGCAAGGTTCACGGTGTTGAAGCGAGGGTCGCGGATTTTTCAAAATATCCTGAACTATCCGGACAGCGCTTTATTTTCCTTCCGGGGAAACCAACTCAATTGTTGTTAAACAGCCAACTCACTCACTCCTAGCATGTCTATTCAATGGCTTTACAAATCGGCTATTCTGAATTGAAAATCCGCAAGCGCCTCCGTACTTCTCCCTGGAAAAAATTCGATAGTTTTGATCAGGTTATGGACAATTTCAGAGCTTCTTATTTTGCAGGTGCTTTAATGATCAATCGTTTTCAGGCAAAGGAAGAAGTTCAGGAATTATTTCAGTCAGAAAGTTGGGATGGTGAAGCTATTTTAAAGTTGCTCAAACGTCATGAAGTTACACCTGAAACATTTCTGCACCGTCTCAGTCAAATTCTTCCGGGACTTTTCAATATAACGGAGCTGCATTATTTTCGTTTTGAACATATGATTGGGAAAAATGATATTCAATTAACCAAGGAATTGCACATGCCCAGAACGCTAGTGCCGAGCGGTGTACGTTTAAATGAGCACTATTGCCGACGTTGGTTACCGGTGTCTTTACTAAAAGAGTTGGAAGAAGAACAGACTAAGCTGAAACCTGAAAAAATTATAATTCGCGCTCAAAGAGCACAGTTTATGGAGAGTGGCGATGAGGTACTTTTTATTTCCATTGGACGCGCATTGCGTCTGAAAGAAAAAATGAACCGCTGTGTCTCACTTGGATTGAGGGTTGATAAAGCTTTGAAAGAAAAAGTAAAAATTTTAAACGATCCTGAAATTCCTGTAATGGAAGTTAATCAAACCTGCGAGCGCTGCCCTCTCGATGAGAGTCAGTGTTCAGTCAGGACAGCTCCGCACAATGTATACACAAGAGAAAGGAAAGAAAAACTTTTGAATCAAAGACTGGAAAGTCTTGTCACAGATTATCGTGTTAAAAACCTTAAAATTTAAAAATACTCAAAGCGGGAAAAAGTAATTAAGATAGATCGTGTGTAATTGACTTTGTTTCAAAAAAGGATTTGATGAAGAGGAAGTGAGGAATGTTAAGTTTTGACCCAGCGAAAAACGATAATATATTAATAAATTGGAAGTGACAAAAAAGGAGAATCCGGTTTCTATTCCAAGAGCGATTTCATCTTCATAAGCATCATTACTCGCTGTTCCAGCAAAACGCGTTTTAGTAAACTGAAGCCCACTGCCATAGTGCAAATAAAAGTCGCGATTGATTTTAGGGTATTGTATGTACCAGAAATTATTTTGGATCACTTCAAGTTTTTGCCCAGATTCTTCTTGATAAGTAAAAGATTCCGAGTGTTCAACAATAGAAACTTGCCTTTCATATTCTAATACCTGCTCATCCCAAAAATATCCAAAATTAAATCCGATTCCGTTTGCTTCCCCATCCGAATCAGAAATTGTTACAGCATCTGCAACTTGAAGCTTCACCTTGCGAAATCCTACACCAAAATATAATCCGATCCATTGATCTGAAGTTCTTGAGTCAAAAAACTTAGGTTCCTTTGTAGCCGTTCGTTCTTCTAAACTACGCTCTTCCATTTCACTTTGCTCAAGAGAAAGAAATTTCTGCGCGTTAAGATCTCCTGCAAAAATAATCAAACTGCATAAAATAAACAAGAACAAGACAGACTTGTGAAATGCTGTATTCTTAAAGTTTTTTAATGTTGATTGGTAATTGTAGTTTTTCATCTACTTAATCCAAATCCGGCAAAATTTGTTCTGGAATCGAAATACCGCCTAAGTTAATGTAGACATAGAGGGTACGGTCAATATATTCTTTTTCACGTCCGCTGTTTGATAAAGTTTTGCCGACATTTTCTGTGAGAGCAAGGCGAATGTTCCAGCAATCAGGACGGTAATCCATAGTGAAAGCACTTGAGCTTAGACGTCGCCGAAAAGTATAACTGTCCGCGTCTAAATT
>JAPKDT010000142.1 GCA_028822475.1 SAR324 cluster bacterium | reverse complement strand
CTCTCGGTGACATGTTGGGAATTGACGCAGTTATCATGGGATTTGTCGTGATTGCTGCTGGGACATCCGTGCCAGATACTGCCCTCTCAGTCATCAGCGCTAAAAAAGGACATTACGACGCTGCTGTTTCAAACGTATTCGGCAGTAATATTTTCGACATCTGCATTTGTTTAAGCATCCCTATATTACTCGCACTCGCCATGAGTGGAGAAGCAACCAAGATTGACCTGCCACAACTGGGTCTGATATGGAGCCTGATAGGCGCGACTTTCCTTGCAGTCTATTTCTTCTGGAGTAATAACTACACTCTCACCAAATTTAAAGCAGGCACGATGGGGATGCTCTACCTGCTCATAATTTTCGTTTCATTTTCGTTATAAATTGTAAAGAATGGTTCGTTCTTAGAACTATCAAATATAATTTCGCGTACAGATTTGCGAGTGCGTAGGGCAAGTTCTCCCTCTCTTAGCTCTTGCGGAAATGTTACCAAATCTCCCGGATGACCCCGTACCAGAATGCTGACTGGGTCCTAAGGATCAGTTATTCCAAATAAATCCCCGGCAGAAAGTATCTTTTTGAATAAAATCATGTCTTGCATTGCCTGATTTCAAACACCGAGGTTAGCTGTCAGGCCAAGATAAAAAACAACTTCACAAAACTGTTGAGTAGCGCCCAGAGAGTCACCGGTTACACCACCAAGTTTTCTTTTAAAAAGCATTATTAATACCCACCAGACAATTACGACGGCCAGCAATGCCACCCAAACATGATAGCCAATAAAAATCAACGGCAACAATCCAAAAGCCGCATTTACAATTAGATCAATTCCAGAAAACTCAGTCATCGTTCCTGATTTGCTTTTTTCCGCATCCTGTACATAGGTTAAAAAATGGAGCTGTGAAATTGAAGCAAAGCGACTCAAAGCATGTCCTGCGAACCAAACCAACGGCAAGATTTCAGTCTCAATTTGTAAAAGAGTAAAAAATTTCAACAGTATCAGAAACACTAAACCAAGTGCGCCGTATGTCCCTATCCGTGAATCCTTCATGATTCGCAGTCGTTCTTCCGGCGTCCATCCTCCACCAAGTCCGTCGCAGGTGTCTGCAAATCCATCTTCGTGTAATGCTCCGGTAAGCAAGACCGAGGCAATCATTCCCAGCAAAACCGCGATAGGCAAAGTAGCATCCGTTGATGTACCCGACGAATCCGAGAACAGCATTTGCGCCAGTAGCCAAACTCCCGCACTCACACCACCCACCAAACAGCCCACGAGAGAAAAATAACGAGAGCAATGAGAGGCCTTTGCTGAAAACCAGCTTGAAGGCAGTGGGATTCTACTGTAAAAAATAAAGGCTCCAGCGATTCGCCGCATTTCCCAGTTTAGTTTATTCTCCATCAGAACGTTCACTCACACCGGCGGATTCAAAGGATGCCATTTCATTTAGAAACGCGACTGCCGACTGCAAAAGCGGATACGCGACTGCCGCTCCCGTTCCTTCACCTAAGCGCATTCCTAACGAAAGCAATGGTTTTGCCTGTAATATTTTCAACATTTCACTATGTCCAAGTTCATCCGACTGATGAGTAAATACCGCATATTCTATAATTTCCGGAACTATTCTGGAAGCAGCAAGAAAAGCAGACGTAGCGATAAAACCGTCAATAAGTAAGATTCGTTCCAAGACAGCCGATTCCAACATTGCGCCTACCATCATCGCAATTTCAAACCCCCCGAAGGTTGCCAATACTTCCTGAGGTTCCTCAATTTCCACATGCATATCAAGTGCTTTCTGAAGAATTCCCCTTTTGCGTGCAAGACCGGAATCATCAAGTCCAGTACCTTTTCCAACACATTCTTCAAGTGGCACACCTGTATAACGTTGCATCAGTGCTGCCGCTGAGGAGGTGTTGCCGATTCCCATTTCGCCAAAACCAATCACGTTACAATCTTGATGCGGAATTGTTCGACTCAATTCCGCACCTTTTCTCATAGCCTGTTCACATTCCGTTTTACTCATAGCAGACTGTTGTACAAAGTTCTTTGTTCCACGTCCAATTTTTGCCGCAATCAAGTCCGGATGTTCCGGCAAATCTCCTTTTACACCTGCATCCACCACATGCAGACTAATACTGTGTTGCCTGCAAAATACATTGATCGCCGCACCACCGTGAAGAAAATTTAGCACCATTTGTTCTGTTACTTCCTGAGGATATGGACTCACTCCTTCTTCAGTAATTCCGTGGTCTCCGGCGAAAACTAAAATACTCGGTTTACTAAGTCTTGGAGTCAGTGTGTTTTGAATTCTTCCCAGTTGTAAAGCCAGTGCTTCCAATTTTCCCAGTGATCCAGGAGGTTTTGTCTTTGTGTCAATTTTCTGCTGCAAATCGTCAACCAACTCAGAAGAAACTGAAGAAATTAAAAAAGATGTCATTCTGTTTTTTAGTCTGTAAAAATTATTTATGAATGATGCTATTTTTTAAGTTTAACTTTGTGATTTTGATAAAGTCAACAGTTCCAAAACATTTTCAGGAGGACGCCCGATCACCGCGCCTTTAGCAGAGATAACAATCGGTCTTTCGATCAGAACCGGATTCTCTGTCAGAATCGTCAGCCACTCTTCGAGAGTCAAATCATCAGATGCGGAAATCCCTAACTCTTTTGCTTTTTCCTCCTTGAATCGTATTAATTCTGACGGTTGAATATTTAATTTCTGAATTATCTCTGTCAGTTCTTCTTTTGAAGGTGGATCCTTCAAATACTCAATAATTAGCGGCTCAATATCCTTATCATTCATTATTAGCAGTGTCTCCCTGCATTTACTTCACTTATGGTTATAGTAAATTGTGTATGCCATGTTCATTCATAGTTATAGAAATTTTGTAATACAAAATACTTTAAAAGCTGAGTAATCCTCATTTTTTATATAAAAACGACATACCTTGACGAAAATAGGCTCTTGAAAACTTTTATAAATAATGTTTTGAAAATCACTCCACCTCCCCCTGAATTTCCAAAATCGTAGATTCGAGCGCTTCCAAAGTTGCCGGATCTGCGTTTTCCCACATTTGTCTTTCATTTGCTTCAAGCAGACGTTGAGAGGCATCTTTCAAGGCAAGAGGATTGTGTTCCCGGAAAAACTTTTGCTGTTCAGGATCAAGCAGTAGTTTGTTAGCAACTTCTTCGTATTGATAATCGGCAACAATATCGCAGGTGGCATCGTAACCGAACAGATAGTCGACCGTAGCCGCCATTTCAAACGCACCTTTATAACCATGTTCGCGCATGCCTTCAATCCATTTTGGATTCAGAACACGGCTGCGGAAAACACGATTAAATTCTTCCTTGAGTGTCCGAATTTTGACTTTTTCCGGATTGCTTGAATCACCGTGATAAGTTGCGGGAGCAGTTCCTTTTATTTCTGTAATCGCCGCCTGTAGGCCTCCTTGAAACTGGAAATAGTCGTCCGAATCCAGAATATCGTGTTCACGGTTATCCTGATTTTGATGGACAATTTCCACTGAACTCAGTCTTTGCCGAAGCAAATTTATTTCCTCGGAACTTGTACCGTCGGAATCGTAAGCATGACTTCCCCATTTCAAAAACACTTCAGTCAAATCAGCGCGAGTTTCCCAGTTTCCCGCATCAATCAAAGGCAACAGTCCAGTGCCGTATGCTCCAGGTCCGGAACTAAATACACGCAACTCTGCCAGACGCTGAGCGTTTTCCGCAGATACTCCGGAAGCCTGAAAAGTCTCTTGATCTGTCAGCCACGCGGCCCGTACTGGATTCATCTCCTCTGGTTCATCAAGTTCAGCCAAACGTTTTGGAACAGTAGAAAGCAGGCGCATCACGTCACCGAAAGAGTCCCTGAACATTCCTGAAACACGTAAAACAACATCCACACGCGGCCTTCCCAAAACAGAAAGTGGCATAATTTCAAAATCTACCACACGTCCGGAAACAGGTTCCCAAACCGGTTTACAGCCCCAGAGAGCCAAAGCCTGCGCGATGTCATCTCCACCGGTTCGCATGTTAGAAGTTCCCCAAATCACGAGCGCGGTGGTTTTCGGAAATTCGCCGTGATCCGCGCGGTAGCGTTCAATCAATTCTTCGGCCAGTGCCTGTCCGCAACGCCACGCTGTTTGCGTCGGAATCACCCGCGGATCGACAGAATAAAAATTACGTCCGGTTGGTAAAACATCAATCCGCCCCCGTGTTGGAGCACCGGACGGCCCAGGACTCACAAATCGCCCCTCTAGAGCCATAGCCAAACTACGTGTCTCTTCTGCACATCGATTGAATCTCGGCAATAATGTTCTGTGCAGCCAGTGGCTTATTTCTGATATCCCTTGGACTCCTGCTTGAGCTAATTCATCTTTGATCCACTGACGGGCACGCTCTTCAATTTCATCGCGTTCCCTTATGGAAAGTGTGTCGAGGTCAAAATCGGATTCTTTCTCTAAAAGTGCCTGCAGCAATCCTGGACGTTCCACAGAAGGCATCCTTAGTAAACTTAGCAGAAAATCAATTTTCTTCTCGCCTTCAGGAAGTTGTCCGAAAATATGCAGACCTGAACGAATTTGGCTTTCTTTAAGTTCGCAGAGGTGACTGCTGAGCGCATTTAAGGGATCATCATCTTCCGGAAGTTCCACGCTCCATTCTGCGTGTTCCAGTAAATGTTCAATTTCATGCTCCAGTTCATGCGCCCGTTCAGGATACAAGGTTTCACAATGGGCGTGTTCTTCTAGCAAACGTTCCGCAAGATCCAGTTCTTCGTAAAGTCCCGCACGGGTCAAAGGCGGGGTGAGGTGATCAATAATCACAGCAGAAGCACGGCGCTTGGCCTGTGCCCCTTCGCCTGGATCATTGACGATGAAAGGGTACAAATTAGGTAAAGTTTTCAAGGCAATTTGTGGAAAATCGTCAGATCCTAGGGCGACACTCCGTCCGGGTAACCATTCCAAATTTCCGTGTTTGCCAAAATGAATTACGGCATGTGCGTCAAAATCTTCCTGAAGCCACTGATAAAACGCCAGGTACTCCGGCGGAGGTGACAAAGCCGGATCGTGATAAATCGCCTGAGTCTGCAAACCAAATCCACGCTGTGGTTGGATGCCGATGAAAATGTTGCCAAAACACTTTCCGGCAACCGGAATGAAATCCGCAACTTCATGTGTCCATTGTTTAGCCAAGGTTGCTTGACTTTTCTCTGTCGGATTGTCAGGTGCCTGAAGCTTACCGATCATTTCAAATAAGCGTTTCCGGGAAATACCTTGATCCGGATTTTTGCCGTAGCTCTGTTCAGCATCATTGGTGATTCCTGCTTGTAAAATTCGGATTAGTTCATCACCTGTTTCTGGGATTTTCGTTTCCGAATCTTCAAAGGCAAAACCGGACTCAGTTCCGGGGCAAGATGAAATGCAATATCCCCTTTTTCCCAAATCTTTCAAAAATGCAATCACGCTGGCCGGAGTATCAAGTCCAACTCCGTTACCGAGACGACTGTCTTTATTTGGATAATTTGCCAATATAATTGCCACCCGCTTTTCTGAATTTTCGGTTCGACGCAAGCGCACCCAATTTGCGGCTAGTTCAGCCACATGCGACACCTGCTGCAGATCCGGAGCCAAACGTTTCGAACGAAACTCCAATTCAGGAGTTACTTCCTGTTCCTGCTTAAATC
>JAPKDT010000141.1 GCA_028822475.1 SAR324 cluster bacterium | reverse complement strand
GGCAATTCAATCGTTTACGTTGACCGTCACCTGGTGCATGAAGTGACTTCACCGCAAGCCTTTGAAGGTTTACGCCTCGCCGGACGTACTGTTCTGCATCCGGAAGCTACATATGCTGTTCCTGATCACAACATCCCCACCATCAATCAGGACCAACCGATTGAGGATCCTATTTCTGCTCTGCAGGTAGAAACCCTGCGCAAGAACTGCAGAGAATTTGGTGTCACACTTTTTGATCTGGGAGATGAACGTACAGGCATTGTGCATGTAATGGGACCGGAACAAGGTTTAACTCTTCCGGGGTCAACTATCGTTTGCGGAGATTCACACACCGCAACCCATGGTGCGTTTGGCGCATTAGCCTTTGGCATAGGCACTTCCGAAGTTGAACATGTACTCGCTACACAGACTCTGCAACAGCAAAAACCCAAGACAATGCTGGTTCAAGTTGAAGGTCTACTCCCGGAAACGGTAACGCCTAAAGATATTATTCTTGCTATTATCGGCAAGATTGGGACTGCAGGTGGCACCGGTTATGTGATCGAATATGCTGGAGAAACTATTAGTGCGATGTCAATGGAAGGCCGTATGACTCTTTGCAATATGACGATCGAAGCAGGTGCGCGTGCAGGCATGGTTGCTCCTGATGAAAAAACATTTGAGCATCTGAAGAATCGACCATTTGCCCCGAAGGGTGATGCATTTGCTGAGGCGGTGTCTTCCTGGAAAGAGCTCAAGTCTGATGCAGATGCAAAATTTGATGTAACGGTTAATTTAAACGCGAATTATGTTTTACCGCAAGTTACCTGGGGTACAAATCCGGGAATGGTAACGGACATTAACGGTAAAGTTCCGGATCCCTCGACAATTGAAAATTCGATGGAACGGAGTTCCGTAGAGCAGGCTTTAGAATATATGGGACTAAAAGCGAATTTACCTATCAAGGAAATTAGCATTGACCGTGTTTTTATTGGTTCATGCACAAATTCCCGCATCGAAGATTTACGATCAGTAGCCAATTTTGTTGAAGGAAGAAAAGTAATTGATACTGTTTCGGCCATGATTGTTCCGGGAAGCGGAATTATTAAGCGTCAGGCAGAAGAAGAAGGTCTGGACGAGATTTTTATAGCTGCAGGGTTTGATTGGCGTCAGCCGGGATGCTCCATGTGTCTGGCCATGAATGATGATGTCCTAAAACCGGGTGAACGTTGCGCCTCTACCAGCAATAGAAACTTTGAAGGCCGCCAAGGAAAGGGCAGCCGGACACATCTTGTTAGTCCATTGATGGCTGCCGCCGCTGCGATTGCCGGACATTTTGTTGATCCACGTACTTACTAGTGAACCTTGAATAAATAATAAAAATGGAAGCATTTAACACTCTTTCCGGAATGACTGCACCACTTGATAAAATAAATGTGGACACAGACCAAATTATTCCAAAACAATTCCTGAAAAAAATTGAAAGGACCGGTTTCGGAGTTCATCTTTTTCACGACTGGCGCTACACGGATGATGCCGCAAAACATTCTAATTCTGAATTTGTGCTGAACTTACCACGTTATCAGGGTGCACAGATTTTGTTGACACGTGAAAATTTTGGTTGTGGATCAAGCCGTGAACATGCTCCGTGGGCTTTGCAGGATTATGGTTTCAAATGTGTTATTGCATCAAGTTTTGCAGATATCTTTTTCAGCAATTGCAGGAAAAACGGTATTTTAGCTGTTGTACTTCAGTCGGAAGAAATACAGTATTTGTTTGAGGAAGTTGAGGCTAACGAAGGATGTCAACTGACAGTTGATCTTCCGCAGCAGATTGTAAGTTCTCCTCAAGGTAAGAAGTTCTCTTTCGAAGTTGATGTATTTGCAAAAAACTGTCTGCTTAAAGGTTTGGACGATATTGACTGGACCTTGCAGTTTGAGAAAAAAATTCAGGATTATGAACAACAGGCCAGGAAGCAAAGGCCCTGGTTATTTCTTGATGTGTAATTAAATACGATTCAGGAATTCATGTCAGCCTTGCGTTTAACAGTACTGATAATTATATTCCCAATATTATTTGCTGCGTGCGGGCGGTCTGATTTAATCAGGATACGCCTGCTCTCTCCGGTTAGTGAAACCAAAAAAGATCACTCCATTTTCACTGATGAAAGTCTATCTGCCTCCGAAAAAGAAATAACAGTTGCTGATCCAAAAACAAGCGGAGGCGGTGTCTATTTTTTGTTTAAAAGTATCGGTCTTGGTTACACAACACTTACCACAAAAATTGAAAATGAAATCAGCAACTCATCCAGTAATGCTCTGTTGCTCAAAGAGGAATCAACGCTCGTGACAAATTTTGCAGATTTGGCATTTAGCATCGGAGAGGACTATACACTGATGTGGGGTGCAGGAGTTTTGTCTGGAGGAAAGCTGGACACGACCCTGAATTATGGTTATACTGGGGCAACGGATGAAACTCTTCAGCACAAAGAACTTTCGGGACATTCCATGTTTTTGGTGCTGGGACATCACGGATCTGGTTTTGAAACTTTATTAGGCTTTCGTACAAACTACATCAAGGCAGAATTGGAAGACAGTCTAAGTTCTGCAACAACTCTGAAGACGGCAAGTTCAATCAGTTATGAAAGGACTGGACTCCGATTTACTACAAATCAGGTGCAACTTGGCATAGGAGTTACTTTCTGAATCCCATCAATAGGATGATTTTTGGTAGAGAAATTAAGCATTTCAAGTCTCAGATATTTTGTATTGCTGTCTTTTCTGGCATTTGCGTTTTCCTGTTCTAGTCCTGGAAGCAAAGAAGAATCAACAGTTGCCTCTGCAGATACCACAGTTCCAACAGTAACAACTATTTCTCCTGCTGACGGCACCACTAATAAGGCCGTCACGAGCACAATTTCCATTACATTCAACAAATCCATTGAGCCCAGAAATGTCACCGCTAGCACCTCGGAAAACTGCAGCGGCACAATGCAACTTTCGGTTGATGGTTTCAACAGCTGTATCCCTGCCGTCGTTTCTTATGACAGTTCTCGCAAAATTTACACCTTAACCGCCGGTTCCAGTAGTTCCGCTTTAGAGCTTGTTTCTTCAACAAAACATCAGCTAAAAGTTACCACCAGTGTCAAAGATTATTTCAGCATCGCACTTGACTCAGACTATATTTCTGATGGTTTTACGACAACTTCTATTTGCACTTCCGGATGTGCCTGGAGCGATACTGCTGCAACTGGACTGACCGCAGGAAGCGGACACGCGGTTGTCTTTTATTTGGGAAAACTGTGGGTTATAGGAGGTGGTAACGGCAGTTCCGTTTACAGTAAAGTATTTTCATCCAGTGATGGTATAACTTGGACAGATGCAGGAGCAAGCGACGATTTGAGCGGGCGTAATGATCATGCGGCAACAGCTTTTAATGGAAAACTCTGGGTAATGGGAGGCGGCAGTAACGGTAGCAGTCTACTGAATGATGTCCTCAGTTCAACTGACGGAAAAACCTGGACAAGTGTTTCGAGTGCTGCAGCATGGACTCCAAGGCACAAACACTCTCTCTTAGTTTTCAACAACAAAATGTATCTGCTGGGTGGTATAGACAACAGTAGCGCAAAGATGAATGATGTCTGGTCTACAAGTGATGGAAAAACCTGGACGGAAATTACAGACAATGCGACTTGGTCCAAACGTTCCGGACACGCGGCCACTGTTTTCAATCAAAAAATATGGGTTATGGGCGGAGACAACGGCAGCACGCTCAGTGATGTCTGGTATTCAAGCACAGACAATGCATCAACCTGGACACAAGCCACAACATCCGGATCAACATGGTTGGCACGTTCGGGACATACTGCAACGGTTTTTGAAGGAAAATTATGGGTCATCGGTGGAAATGCAGACACCGAGTCATTAAACGCCTGGAGCTCTACCGATGGCAGTGTCTGGACAAATGTCGGTGCAAAATCCGGTGAAACTTCACGCAGCGGAATTGAGAGTGGAGTAATGGCTAACCGGCTTTACTTAATTGGAGGTTATACAGGCAGTGTCTACAAAGACGATGTTCATAAATATGGACCTTGATTAGATTAAATAGTTCCTTTATTCAGGAACATAATCCGGAAAGAACTTCAAAATAATCTGGAAAAGTTTTGCTCACGCAGTCCGGGTTGTTGATAGTCACAGGTGATTTTCCGCATGCTGCCAATGAAAAAGCCATTGCCATGCGGTGGTCATCGTAGGTCTCGATTGAAGCTGCTTTTATCTGCTCAGGAGGTTGTATTACCAGATAGTCGTAACCCTCCTCAACCACCGCGCCTAGCTTGCGTAATTCTGTAGAAACTGCCTGCAGTCGTTCCGTTTCTTTAACACGCCAATTGTAGATGTTCCGGATAGCAGTAGGACCGGAAGCAAACAATGCCGCAACTGCCAAAGTCATGGCAGCATCCGGCATTTGATTCATGTCTACGTCAATTCCGTTTAAAGATGCTCCGGTCAGCTTAACCTGTTGCGGACTCCATTCGACTTTGGCTCCCATTTTTTCTAAAACCTCCGCAAAACGTGCATCTCCCTGTATACTTTCAGTACCACATCCTTTTACAGTCACCGTCCCTTTTGTAATTGCGGCTCCAGCTAAAAAGTAAGATGCGGAAGAGGCATCTCCTTCAACAAATATTCTTCCAGGTGATTGATATTGTTGGCGGGGAATCCGGAAGCTCTGAGCATTTTTCTGATTAACTTCAACCCCAAAACGCTGCATCAAGCGCAGGGTCATTTCAACATATGGTACAGAAACCAGTTTGTCGGTTATTTCAATCTCAACTTCACTTTTCGCGTAAGGTGCGACCAATAAAATCGCTGTCAAATACTGACTGCTGATGGCTCCGCTTAAACGTGTCTTGCCCCCGGGGAGGCCATCGGCAATCACTTCAACCGGAGGACAGTCAGTCCCGTTAAGACAACGTAAATTAGCGCCCAGTTGCGAAAGTCCGTCGACCAAATCGATTATTGGACGCTCTCTCATACGTGCAACTCCATCTAAGACGAAACGTCCATGCCCCAAAGTCATGGCTGCGGTCAAAGGCCGGATTGCAGTACCTGCATTTCCCAACATCAAAGTCGCTTCTGATACCGGAATTAATCCTGCTGTTCCGGAAACGGAGATGCGGTTTTCAGCACGATTTTCTTCGAACTGAATTCCAAGTTTTTCCAGTGCTTCCACCATCCTGCGGATGTCATCGCTATCGAGCAAATTTTGAATCTCGGTCTGCCCTTTTGCTAACATACTAAGGAGCAGAATTCTGTTGGAAAGACTTTTCGAACCCGGCAAATTGACAATTCCGGAAATTTTCCGAATTGGAGACAAAGTGAGTTTGTCTGCTAAACTCATGCGTTTCCCCGAATTTTTCGTTCAATGTAAAATTCTGCGGCTTTATATGAACTACGCACAAGAGGTCCGGAAGCGACATATTCAAATCCCATTTTGTCACCGTGTAAAGCCAATTCATCAAACTCTTCCGGAGGAACAAATTTTTCTACTTTTAAATGTTTTTTGGAGGGCTGCAGATATTGGCCGATAGTTAGAAAATCAACTCCGACATCACGTAAATCTTTCATGGCCTGCAACGTTTCTGTACGGCTTTCTCCGACTCCAAGCATCAAAGAAGATTTGGTGTAGCCATCCGGACAGTTCTGTTTAAGGTAGCG
>JAPKDT010000140.1 GCA_028822475.1 SAR324 cluster bacterium | reverse complement strand
CAAAGAAACGACATTCGTGCTTGGGCGAAGCGACTATCAGAAACGCCCAGTACTCAGCATAAAAAGCCCTCATTGATTATCGTATTTTAGAACCACTAGGATCACGAAGTTGTTTCATTTCAACACTTGCCTTATGGAACAAACCCAATATCTCTACCTCAAGTTTACTATCAACTTGAATCAGATCTACTGGCAAGTAGGTCATTGCTAAAGAAATCCCAACGGAATGGCCAGAGCCTCCTATAAATTAGCATGGCTTTTCCGCAACTTCAGCTTAGTGGTTCATTGAGTTCAATCACGTAGCCGTCAGGATCTTTGATGAAGGCAAGAATTCTTGTTCCGTTTTTCATTGGGGATGGCTCCTTGGTGAACTCCACTCCCTGCTCTTTCAAATAAGCGCTAGCAGCATAAACATCTGCTACCTTGAGCGCAAGATGACCCCACGCATTTCCTCTGTTGTATTCTTCAGCTTGATCCCAGTTGCATGTCAGTTCGAGATTGGTTCCTTCATCTTCTCCCACATAGCCCACGAATGTGTTGGTGAATCGACCTTCCGGATATTCAGTTTTACGGTGAACAGTCATACCTAAAATTCTCGTGTAAAAATCCAGGCTTAGTTCCAAATCTTTGACGCGCAACATGGTATGATCCAGACGAAAATCAGGCTTAGTTAATGTTTTCTCAGTCATTGTTTTTCCCTTTAGTTAAAGTAGATTCAATCGTAGTTAGTTAAAATTATCACTCCAGAGTCACGTCTGACACAGATAAAATAATCGATAAAAACAGTTATCTGTGAACTCTGTGACTCTCTGGTAAATTATATATTTGGTTTAGATGACTTTTGTCGGATCCAGCAAGTTAATGCTTGAAAGCCGGACGTATGGAATCTGCAACCAATTCCTGAAATTTACGTACACTAGATTCCCAGTGAGGTGACAACAATCCGCCTTGCTCGCTTAGGTCTGAGTGACGTCCCTGTTGGAGACGTTCGCAAATCTCGTGATCTTCTTTGTGTACACTGATCCACAGTTTTCTGATTTTCTCAATCTCATCTGCACTTTGGTCCGCACTTTTGAGCTGATAGATAACTCTTCTCTGGTGAGTGCTTCCTGCGGAAATAGGTTGATTAAGGTGAACACCAAGCTGATCTGGATAATAAACACCAAGCACAAAATTCGGAAAAAGCGTCAAATATCTTGAACTGACTGACAATGTTCCTTCTTTTCCTTTGTTTTGCTGCTCGGATGTTAAGTCTACAGCACTTCCCAGACAGTGCTCATCCTCAACGACATAGTGATCAGCCAACGGCTGATTGGTGGTAGTTTTATGCACAAACTGGACATGATAAGGTTCAATGAAATTTTCCATCAGGAGTTTCCAGTTCGTCTTTATATCATCAAACTCTATACTGGCGGCAACAACAAAATCATCCAAATTAAAATCAGCGAGTTGTTTCTGCAAAGGTTCTATGAACGATTCAAATGATTCCATGTCACCATTGAGATTGACAAACAACCAGTCATGAAAAAGTTGACAGTGTACCTCCAGCAGGCCGTTGTCTTCCAGTTTAAAGTCCTGTGGAAGTTCAGTTTTGTTTCCTCCGAAATAAGGAGCTGCCCGCAATTCTCCGTTGAGACTGTAGGACCAATTGTGATACGGACATGTAATCAAGTTTTTACAGTTGTGAGATTTGTCAACCAGTTTCAGGTTACGATGACGGCAGATATTGTGAAACGCGCGGATTTTATTTTTTGCACTTCGAACTAGCAACAATGGCTGACCTGCCACCTGCAGAGGTATTGTATCTCCGACGTTTACGAGGTCATGTGCGAAGCCGACGAATGTCCAGGCATTTGCGAATAAATGCTTAGCTTCCTGCTCAAAAAAATAATTATCTGTATAAGCCGCAGAAGGAAGTCCGTGTTTGACAAGGCCTTTTTTATCGAATGCTGAAAAAAGCTGTGTCTCCGTTAATTGAGTCATAATACAATCCTATATTTTATAGAAAAATTGCACTGTCGTAAAATATATATTGACAAATTTTACGAATACAGCAAAAATCTATCAAATTTTTTGATTATCGTCAATAAATAATTAATTTATTTATGAAATCGTTACAACTTGTTTTTTAAGAGGACATCATTCAAATTGATTTCAATCTCGAAACTCCAGTACTTGACTCACCACATGATGATCTGAACCGGAAAATCGTGCAAATGTTGCAAAACGATGGTCGTTTACCTTATAGTGACATTGCCGAAGTTTTGTGCGTTTCTGAAGGAACGATTCGGAATCGTGTGCAGAGGATGCGAGAAGCCGGAATGTTAAATATTGTGGCTCTCGTAGATCCGCTGGCCATTAAATATCAGGCCGATGCGATGCTCGGGATCAATGTGGCATCGCCTCATACCCCACGGCAGGTTGCGGAACGTTTGTCTGAATTTAATGAGGTTGTGTACGTCCTTTGGGTTTCCGGACGTTTTGATTTAATGGTGGAGGTCGTTTGTGATTCAACAAAAAGTTTCCAGACTTTTCTGGAACTTCATTGTTTCGGTTCAGCAGACATCGATCAGTTTGAAATCATGGCTGGTATTGAAATGTTCAAAAATCAGTTTCTGTTAAAACGACAAGCCTTGTAACAATGATTACTATTTTCAACAACCCATAAGAAGGAGAACTGTATGAGCATGAACTATCACGAAAATTTTGCAGATGCCCTTCCGGATCCAAAACGTGTTACGGAAAAGAAAAAAGAACTTGAAGCAGCAGGAGTTAAGTACGTTCTGTCCTGCTGGATCGACCTGCTTGGCGTGCCGAAAACTAAACCAGTGCCTATTAGTGATTTTGAGTTGCTGTGTATGGGCAAGGGGCCACAATTCGCGGTTCATTCAATTTCCTTCGTTCCAGAATTAGGGCCTGCGGATTCCGACCAGATTCCGCTACCGGATCTGGATAGCATTATTATCTGTCCCTGGGATAAAACCTGCGCCTGGATGTTTGCCGACCTCTGGTGGGAAGGCCACCCTTACAACCTTTGTCCTCGCAGTGCCCTCAAACGCATCGTGAAAGAAACCGGCGATCATGGTTATGCGGTTTTTGCCGGAATTGAACCGGAGTTCATGGTGATGAAGTGGGAGGACGGTCAGCCTGTAAAAGCCTTTGACAATGACCCAAAACCCGGACAAGGCTTGCGACCGCGCCGTCAGGCTTTCGGCTATGACGCGGAGTACTCGATTGACTCGATGGGCTTCCTCGGAGAGTTGATTGACATCATCGAAGGACTCGGCTGGAACCTTCATGATGTGGTTGCTGAGGGGGCGTATTCCCAGTTTGAATTGGACTTCCATTACACAGACGTACTCCGGATGGCCGACCGTTTGGTCTTTCTGCGGGTCTTGCTCAAGGAAGTCGCCAAGAGTCACGGCTTGTTTGTGACCTTCATGCCCAAAACTACAATAGGCGACTGGCGTTCGGGCGCTCACTTGAACACGTCCATGCAACCGATTGACAAGCCGGGAGTTAATATTTTTGAGAGCGAATCCGGTGGTTGGGCTGATGTCACGTTTAATGCGGTGGGCGGATTGCTCCGTCATGGTGGAGCATTGACGGCAATTGCCTGCTCGACTGTAAATTCTTATAATGGCCTTGTTCCAAGAGTTGGAGGTTTTGAAGGAGGCACTGTGACTTGGGCGCCCACGCACATGACCTATGGCTACAACAACCGCTCCGCCATGTTACGCTTGCCGCAGAGTCGTTTTTGCATTGAGAATCGTGCCGCCGACATGTGCATGAATCCCTACCTCTCGCTGGGCCTGACCTCCGCCGCCTTGACTGAGGGTATCGTTAACAAGTATGCTGCGGGTGAGCCGCTGAATCAGGATTTGTATTCTATGAGCGAAGACGCGATTTCCAAATCAGGCGCACAAAGGCTTCCACGGAATTTACTTGAAGCGATTGAAATCCTGCGCTCCGATGAGCTTGCCAGAACCGTACTTGGAGACACAATGCTGAACTCGTATCTTCATTACAAAACGGATGAATGGGAGCGTTACCACCAGGCGGTTACCGATTGGGAAGTAGAAGAGTATTTGAGGTTGTACTGATTGAACCGGAGCGTTGTCATCAATATTGATCAATTCAGCCAGGGAGCCACGCCGGATATGAAACCAGTTTGCTGGAATTATTGGACTAGGAATGATTGAATAATCACCGACTCTTCAGGATAATCTTGAGCGAGTTTGTACCTCCTGATCTGATAAAATATGGGCGTAGTAGTGAGTTGTCTATACTTTTTTTAAAAATTATTAAAAGATTTAATGCAATCATTGCTTAAATATTTTCAACTCGGAGACATCAAATTGCTTTCCGGAAAAGTTCTTCCGGATGCGGTGTTGGCTTACACCACCAGCGGGGAGTTGAGTCCGAACAAAGACAATGTGGTTCTCTTACCAACGTTTTACACCGGAAGTCACATCCGCAATGAAGGATTTTTCGGTGCCGAACGAGCCATTGATCCCGCACGGCATTTCATAATTTCAGTCAATATGTTCGGTAACGGATTTTCTACTTCTCCGAGCAACGCTGCAGTTTCGGTGAGAGGTTCTCACTTTCCAGACATTACTCTCTACGACAATGTGTTTTGCCAGCATCGTCTATTAACCGAAAAATTAGGCATCGAGCGTATCCGACTCGTTGCGGGTTGGTCGATGGCAGGGTGTCAAGCCTATCACTGGGCTGCGCAGTTTCCGGAAATGGTGGAGACGATTCTGCCTTTTTGTGCGTCAGCCAGAACGTCACCCCACAATTTTGTCTTTTTGGAAGGCGTGAAAGCCGCACTCACTGCTGATCAAAGCTGGAATGAGGGTAATTACACTTCACCGCCGGAATCCGGTCTAAAAGCGTTTGGGCGAGTCTACGCGGGTTGGGCTTTTTCACAAAGCTTTTACCGTGAAGGTCTTTTCAGAAATTTGGGTTTTGAAACTGTGGAAGATTTGTTACAGGATTGGGAGGAGGATCATTTAAATTGGGACGCAAATAATCTTTTGGCCAAACTACGGACATGGCAAACAGCTGACATCAGCGCAAATCCGCTTTACGGTAGTGCTTTTCAACTTGCGCTCGGTGCGATTCAGGCTAAAACTATTGTCATTGCCTGCAGTTCGGATTTGTACTTTCCTCCGGAAGATAACAAGATCGAGGTGCAAGAAATGCGAAACGCAGAATTACGAATCTACGATTCGCCATGGGGGCACTGTGTTGCTTCTCCGGGGAACGACCCCAAATTTACCCGTTTTCTTGATTCTGCAATTGCAGAGCTTCTGGAAACGGATTTTTCCTGATGACCATCAAAATGTCATCACAATAATTTTTAACCCTGATTAAGGAACATTATGACAAAACCAACTGTATTCAAACGAGCCGACATTCAGCACCGCAAAGACGGACTAGAAGATGGTGGAACGTACATCAAACCTTTGGTGACCGTGAAGAACAGCGAAAGCATGGCTGGCGGAATTAACTTTCTGAAAAAAGTTTCCATCCCCTGGGATTTAACATGTGACGAAATCATCTATTGCCACGAAGGAAACTTTCGTTTGATGTGTGATGGTGAGGCCTACAATCTTAGTCCCGGTGACATGATGTTCGTTCCAAAAGATAATCATATTGCTTACGAAACTGACGATGAGTGCAGCATCTTCTATGCAGCATATCCTGTCAACTGGAAGCA
>JAPKDT010000139.1 GCA_028822475.1 SAR324 cluster bacterium | reverse complement strand
CGCAAAAAATATGCTTTCCAGCCTGTGCGCATTCGATCAGTTGAGGTGCGTGTTCCGGCGAAGGTGAACCAATTAGAATTGCGTCAATTTCCGGATCATCGAGCATAATACGGTGGTCTTTTCCAGTTACCGGAATATTTCGGGATGCGGCCCATTCTTCATCTAAAAACGGATCGGTGACGGTTTTGAGCTTTGCCCCTTTGACGTGACTCAGTAAATTGTCTGCATGGAGTTTGCCTATACGTCCGGCTCCGATGATTCCAAAAGTTATTGTGTAAGGCTCGCTTTTCATTTCAACCATTTTATGTTTTTTTAAATTTATAAATAATTAATTAATTCAGTGTGTTATTCCTACTAATCCGAAGCGCCGACTATTTCCTGATCATAGTCGATCAAAGAACCGGTCATCACACCTCCACGTTCACTGAGCAACAGAGCCACCAGTTCCGCAACCTCATCCGGTTTTGCTAGTTTGCCCATTGGACTTTGACTTTCTGCAGTTTCCAACCAATCTAATTCTGCACCATGAGCTTCCCGCTGAATTGCGTCTTCTGCAGGTGTATCCATCCAGCCGACCATAATTCCGTTGACTCTGATTTTATGCCAGCGCTGGCTGTATGCTGCGTTTTTTGTAAGCGTTGCCAATGCACCTTTTGAGGACGAATATGGAGTCAAAAACGGTTGCCCACCGTGTGCGGATTTGGTGATGATATTGACAATCGAACCGCCCCATCCTTGTTTTTGCATAATTATTACGGACTCCTGCATCGTCAAAAATGGCGCGCGGGCATTGACTGCCATGTGCTGATCCCAAAGTTCAACTGAAGATTCCTCCAAAGTTCCCCGTGTTGTAATGCCCGCACTGTTGACCAAACCGTCCAGGCGTCCAAAGTGTTCTACGCTTTGACGAATTAAATTCCGACATTCATCCGGATTTTCCAGTTCTGTCCGCACAAAAATTGTCGGTGTTCCAAGTCCGGTGAGTTCTTCGGCAAGAGCCTTTCCCCTCTCAACATTGCGTCCGCTGATTGAAACCCCTGCAGCTTGTTCGGCCACCATTTTGCGTGCAATCGCTTCGCCCAAACCTTGTGTGCTTCCGGTAATGACAACTACTTTGTCGCTGTATAATGAATTTCTCATTTATGTTTATTTTCAACTGCTGATTTCCAGGCCTGCCTCATGAAGTACATTTGACAAATGTTGATATCCCATTCGGGAATACTCCAAAGGATTCGCCTTTTCCGGATCCTGTTCTGCTTCGACAACTACCCAGCCGGAATAGTCGATTTCAGCAAGGACTTTGGCAAAATTTTCAAAGTCGATAAAGCCATCTCCTGGAACCGTGAAAACGCCTTCCAACACAGCATCAAGAAAACTTAAATCTTTTTCCCGGACTTGTTTGAATATTTCTTGACGAATATCCTTACAATGCACATGATTGATGCGTGAACCATAGCGCCGGGTGACGGCCTCAGTGTCTGCGTTGGCAAAGCCCAGGTGTCCGGTGTCAATCAACAGACCGACACTGCTTCCGGTATTTTCCATCAGCAAATCAATTTCCCGTTCGGTTTCGATAACCGTCCCCATGTGGTGATGATAAGACATTCGTACTCCAAAATCAGCCATGCGGTCCGCAACTTCGGTCAGTTTACGTCCGTATTCAGGAAATTCTGCATCCGGCATAACCGGTTTTTGAGAAACTGGAATATTTTGCTGAGACTGAACACTGCCGCTGGTTTCTGCATAAATGACAACCGGAGCATTTAGAGCCTTGAAAGTTGTCAACATTTGCCGGAGATTTTCAAATTCCTGCTCAACGCTGCATTCGCGAAGGGTGCCTGAAAACCAGCCGGAAGCCAATTGAAGTCCATGAGTTTCCAGCAGCGGTCCAAGAATTTCTGCATCCAGTGGATATTTGACTCCAGTTTCTGTTCCGGTGAATCCGGCCTCGCGGCTTTCACGGAGACAGGTTTCCAATGATGTTTTCCCTCCCAATTCCGGTAGGTCACTGTTGGACCAGGCGATGGGAGCGACAGCAAGTTGAATTGACATAAGCGTTATTAATTAATGTTTTAAGTTGTTTCCATCTCGTCCGGAGAAAACCAGCGGGATTCGGCGGCTGAAATTCTTACAGCTTCAAGTGTCTTTTGTATTTCACAGGCTTCGCGGAAATCCGGCCACGATGAACCGCTTCCTCCCAAAGCCTCCAGTATTTGAGTTACTTCAATTATTTTCAATTCATTGAATCCCAACTGATGTCCCGGCGCAGGGCAAAACTTTGAGTAAGTTCCATGATCTGGACCGGAATGCAAAGTTTTGAAACCTTCTCGTCCCGGACTCTGGTTGGCTTCATAAAGACGTAGTTCGTTGAATCTTTCCTGGTTAAAAACCAGTGAACCTTTGCTGCCGTTCAGTTCAAAAGCCAGGTGCATTTTGCGTCCCCAAGCAACCCAACTGGCCTCCAGAGTTCCACTACAACCATTTTCAAAACGGGCCAAAAAATGAGTTTGATCATCGACTTTAACCGTTTTCATTTGCTTTGAATTTGTAGCTTCCGGACGTTCCGGAATAACAGTACTTTGCATTCCCATGACTTCGCTGAGTGGGCCAACCAAAAAACGGGCCAGTGAAATAATATGACTGCCGATGTCATATAGCGCACCTCCACCCTGTTCCGCATCAAGCCGGTTTGTGTAAGGGGCTTGAGCATCTGCCATAAAATCTTCTGCATGAACGCCGCGAAAACTGAACAATTCTCCGATTTCTCCACTTTGTACAATTTCACGCGCAGTCTGAATCATTGGATTTTGAAGATAATTATAGCCGACAAGCGTAGCTACTCCGGCAGATTCGGAAGCATCGCGCATTGTTTTTGCTTCCTCAAGCGTGCAGGCCAGGGGCTTTTCACAGTAAACAGGTTTTCCCTTTGCAATTGCAGCTAAGGCGATAGGATGGTGCAGATGATTTGGTGCAGTGATGTCTACCAGTTCTACTTCCGGATCGTTTACAAGTTCCGTCCAATCTGCAGTGAATCGTTCAAATTGAAGGCTACGTGCCGCCTCTTTAGCCAATTCGGGATTAGCTTCAGCTAGCATTTTCAATTTTGGTTTTAGAGGCACATCAAAAAGTCCAGCAACTGAACTGTAAGCGTTTGCGTGACAGCGTCCCATAAATCCTGAACCAACAAGACCAATACCAATTGTTTTCATTTTGTTTGTTTATTTACTTTATACAAGACTGTTTCCCATAAAGTCTGTGATCTACAATTTTTCATTTCGATCACAGTAATAAATCTTAATGATATTAATGCAGTAGCTTATGAAATATTTCTCGCTTAGCTCGAAGTGACATAGTTTTAGATTTATTATCGAAGGCAAAAATTAATTCAAATTTAAACCCCAATCCGTTGTTTTTTCTGACCTTCAGAATGATCGGTACGGGCCTGTCGTACTTCTTTCCGTTGACTAACTTCAGGAACACCAACATCCCACCAGGCATCTCCTGGTGTCCATTGATGCTGCTGAACTTTGATCGAAATCAAATAGGTCCTGTCGGCTAATTTGGCGCGTTTGAAGGCTGCCTCCAGTTCCGAAATGCTCTCAACCTGTTCTCCAAGTGCACCCATGCTTTTGGCATGCTGCACAAAATCAACATATTCTAAATGCTCAACTTTTGAATCTTCCAGCAAATTATTGAAAGACGCACTACCCTTGAAATTCTGCAGACGATTGATGACTCCAAAACCTCCATTGTCACAAAGAATGATAATCATTTTGTGACCTGTCAAGACGGAACTGTAAACGTCGCTGTTCAGCATTAAATAGGCACCATCTCCGACAAAAACAATTACATCACGTGACGGATCAGCCATTTTTGCCCCCCAGCCTCCGGCGATTTCGTAACCCATGCAGGAAAAACCAAATTCGCAGTCGAAAGTCCCCACAGTTTTAGTTTTCCAGTTTTTACACAATTCCCCGGGAAATCCGCCTGAAGCAGTGAGTGCCAAATCGGTGTCGTCGCAAACCCGGTTAACTGCTCCAACTATATGAGCATAACTAGGCGGAACCGTATCGGTTTTTCCGGAATGTTCCTCAATAGTGCGGTTCCATTCCGCATAAAGCGTCCCGGCTTTGGATGACCAGGATTCGGATCCGCTCCAGTCAGCTAAAGATTTACCGAGTTCCTCAATTCCAACAAGTGCATCGCCAACTACTGAAATCGCGCGGTGTTTATGTGCATCGTAGCGGGCTGCATTCAGTGAAATCAGTCGCATTTTTTCGTTACCAAAAACTGACCAGGAGCCAGTTATAAAATCCTGCAGCCTTGTGCCGACTGCAAGAATCACATCCGCTTCCTCGGCCAAAGCGTTTGCGGAACTCGAACCAATAACTCCCAGCGGGCCGGCATTGTTTGGATGATCGTGAAGCATCATCCCCCGTCCGGCAATGGTTTCCACGATCGGAATATTGTGGTGTTCCGCAAAATCCGTCAATTCGGAAACGGCTCCTGAATAGAAAACTCCGCCTCCAGAAACAATCAGTGGTTTTTCGGCTTGACGCAGAATGTCTGCCGC
The DNA here is from genome assembly GCA_028822475.1 of SAR324 cluster bacterium. Classification (GTDB taxonomy): domain Bacteria; phylum SAR324; class SAR324; order SAR324; family NAC60-12; genus Arctic96AD-7. The sequence goes on along the minus strand of JAPKDT010000139.1, from coordinate 1,158 downwards.
TTCCGCAATACTGTCCTTGTCGGGACGTGGACGTGGAATTTGATGCACCTTTTTTTCAAAAAAGACTTCCGGATAGTCGAAGGCTTCCGCCTGAATATCCTGCGGCAGTGCAATAAAAACCGGTCCGCAATCCGCTGGATCAAGCATGGTTGCCACTGCCTGTGGAAGTGACGGAATCAATTGTTCCGGACGGGTAATTCGATCCCAGTAGCGTGTAAAAGATTGAAAAGCATCGCTGACCGTCATACCCGGATTGTGGAAATTTTCTACCTGCTGCAGCACCGGATCCGGAAGACGGTTGGCAAAAGTATCTCCGGAAAGCAGCAAAATCGGCAACCGATTTGCGTGTGCAGCTGCAGCGGCCGTCAGTAGATTTGTACTTCCGGGACCAATGGAACTTGTAGCGACCATGATTTGCCGCCTGCGTTTTGATTTTGTGAAAGCCATTCCGGCCAGAGCCATTGACTGCTCATTTTGTCCGCGCCAGGTTGGCATTTCTTCTTTTACTGCTTCCAGAGCCTCTCCTAAACAGGTTACGTTTCCGTGTCCGAAAATGGCATATACTCCCGGAAACAAGGGCTCTTCCAATCCCTCAATTAGAATCTTTTGCATGGTCAGGTAACGAACCAGAGCTTGAGCCATGGTTAAACGGATTGTCCTCATTTTGCTTTCCCGGATAAAGAATTATGTTTAGTAAAACTCACACTGAAAAAATTAAAATTTAATTCTATAATCTATCTCGTTAAAATTCAATTTTGGAATTTTAAAAAATTTGATTATAACTATTTCCATTTTTAGATTCTGCCAAGATTACACATAAACATTCAAGAACTTTGATAATAGTAAACAGAGTTTTTTGAAAAATTTTTCTTTTAACATCCCCGATATGATTCGGGACCCATGGAAATTATTTGAGAATTCATGACTGCCTTCAATTATTATCCATCCTTAACATGTATGTTGAATCTCAGATCAATTTATATTATAGTTTTCTGCTACAACTATTACCAAAACAAAACGCCCAGTACGATGGCATTAATTAGAATTAGTAAAACATTTAAGCTATCATCATACTTCATCTTTTAAAAATAATAATATATGACTGATACAGCACTCTGTTATTTAACTGCCACAGAACTGGCCCTGAAAATCCGTTCT
>JAPKDT010000138.1 GCA_028822475.1 SAR324 cluster bacterium | reverse complement strand
CTTCGAGCAGTTGTTTTTTAATCTGCGGAAGCATCCTTTCAATAGTCCAGACAATTACTTTTGTTGTATGATCAAATTCAAGATTTACGGTATCACCCTTTTTCTTTTTACCAAGAACTGTTTGTTCCAAAGTTTCCGGTATCAGTGAAATTGAAAAGTAATTTTCGCCGACTTCAACCAAAGTTAAACTAGCACCATCCATGGCGATCCAACCTTTAGGGATTAAATATGCCATCCACTCTTTGCCGCAACTTACGACAATATCACAGTTATTGGGTGTAATACGGACTTCTTCAATAATTCCTTTGCAGTCCACATGACCTGTTACAGAATGTCCACCAACCTCGTCCCCAAAACTACATGCGCGCTCGATGTCGACGAAATTTCCAACCTTCAACACACCAAGATTTGATTTATTGAGTGTCTCCTGAATAATATCAAACTCCGCCCAATCTTTCTCAAAACGAACAACTGTCAAGCATACTCCATTTACCGCAACACTTGCACCCTGTTGAAGCTTCTCTGCCAAATCTGCGAGTTGAATCCGCAATCTTCTTCCACCTTGAAGATCTTCCACGACTAATATTTTACGTATTCCCTGTACAATTCCAGTAAACATGTTTTTCCAATTTCAAAGCAAAAATTAATCCGAGAACCTTTAATTCAATGGTGGTAGTCCCAAATATTTCTGTACCCGTTTTCGAAGCCAACGAATACTTTCTTCCCTCACCACAGGGATAAAGATAACCAGACCAAGTGCGTCTGTTAAAAGTCCGGGCACAATGAGTAAAGCTCCTCCACACCAAAGTAACAAATCCTCAAAGATTTCTTCTGTAGGAACTCTCCGGTTACGTAATTCACTTTCAACTAGGGTCCATAGTGTAAAATTTTCACCCTGCATGAACCACAAACCGGCCGCGATTGTCACAACACACTGCAAAAATATTGTGCTGAGTGGCATAAAATACATCAACTGCATGAGTACCCATATTTCTATGCTCGGAACAACAAATAATAAAGTACACAGGATCCACCACATTTAACTCTGAACTTTTGTTTGTATGGATTGTGGAGGAATAGAATAAGTACATGTCGCGTGTGCCACTGGTTCAGGGTCATCCTGCGAGTAGATAATAACCTCACCTACGATTAAACGTTTGCCCACTTTCATCAGCCATGACTCTCCTAAAAGGTCACGGTGCGGTTCCGGTTTACGTAAAAAATTAATATTCAAATTTGTCGTCACGGCTAAAACCACTGCACCCATTGTGGTTAAAATTGCGGCATACATTGCTGTGTCAGCAAGTAACATCATGGTAGGTCCAGAGACAGTTCCTCCCGGACGCAAGTGGGTATGATCAACATCGAGGCGTAGCCTTGCCCGCCGATTTTCACAAGATTCAACTAGCATTGGATTATCGGGGAATTCCTGCTGCAAAAAAATTTGTATTTCATCCGCAGTCATGGTTATATTTTTCAGAAAAATAATTATTGTTAATACAGCAAGTTTGAAATGGCTTGCTGAAATACTTGAGTATGGTCAACAATACTTTATCACAAATTAAGCAAAATATTTATTGATCTTTTCCGTTTCATGAATTCATTGTCAGCACTTAACACGCAGCAAAAGGAAGCAGTTACTACTCTAGATGGTCCAGTCATGATACTTGCTGGCGCAGGCAGCGGAAAAACTCGTGTCATTATACAGCGTATCGCATATTTGATCCAGAAAAAGCAGGTCTCTCCAAAGCAAATTCTTGCAGTTACTTTCACAAATAAAGCAGCAGAAGAAATGCGGGAACGTTTACGTGAAATGCTCTCAAAGCAACAGAAAGGCATACATTTGAGCACATTTCACGCCTTGGGGGTGAGTCTGTTGCGTAAGTCGATTCATCATCTGGGTTACCGTTCCAATTTCATTATTTACGATACACGGGATCAGTTTTCAGTTATCAAAACAATAATGGAGGACCAGGATTTTGACGATAGCGGTTTGATAGATGCGAAGTCTGTACATTATGAAATCGGTCAGGCAAAGTCCACAGGTTCTGGTCCGGAAGATTTTCTAGATCAACATGAATCACAGCAAAAACAATTAGTAGGCAAGATATTTAGACACTATCAGCAAACAATGAAAGGCTGCAACGCAATTGATTTTGACGACATCCTCAACCTCACGCTGACTTTATTTGAGAAACATCCTGAGGTTATGGACTCTTTAACGGAGCGCTTTCGTTATATTATGGTGGACGAATATCAAGACACTAACCGTATTCAATATAAACTTCTACGGCATCTCACAAAACGTCACAGAAACCTCTGCGTAGTTGGTGATGATGATCAATCCATTTACGGCTGGCGAGGTGCGGAAGTAAAGAATATTTTAGATTTTGAACGTGATTATCCGGAAGTAAAATTTATCCACTTAGAACAAAATTATCGTTCAACACAAAAAATTCTAACTGCTGCAAATCAGGTTATCTCTGAGAATACTCAGCGTATGCCTAAAAAACTCTGGTCCGAAAAACAAGGTGGTGAAAAACTGGATTGGATTTTAGCAGATAATGAAGCAGAAGAAATGGAAGCTGTCACAAGGAAGATTCACACAAAAATAATGCAGCAAGGCCGACGTTATTTAGACTATACAATTCTCTACCGTTCCAATTTCCAGTCCCGTCTTGTTGAAGAAGCACTCCGTGAGGCAAAGATTCCTTATCGTTTGGTAGGCGGAACGAGCTTTTATGATCGAGAAGAAATTCGTGACGCCCTTGCTTACCTTAAAGTTATTCATAACCCAAATGATGAAGTTAGCCTGCATCGTATAATCAACACTCCCCGACGTGGAATTGGCAAAACATCGCTGATGAAGGCGAATGAGTACTGTCAAGAAACGCATCTTCCTTTGTTTAAAGTGATGATGGGAGCCAGAAAATATGAACGTATCCCCAAAGATTCAGCCTTCACAATGGAGATGTTTACAGGTATCATCAGTAATTATCAGCAGCGTTTCTCCAATGAAGTATTAGGTGTTGTGTTTAAAGATTTACTGGATGAAATCGGTTATCTTAGATTTCTTGAAACTCAAAGTGGTGACGTCAAGGCGCGCGAACGTCGGGTGATGAATGTACTTGAATTGTTGATAAGTGTTCGGAAATATTCTGAAAAATTTCCGGAAGCAAATCTTCAAAGTTTTTTAGAGCGTGTGACACTTTTTACTCAAAGTGACAACGATCCGGAAAGTAAAGCCAATCAGGTTTCGATCATGACTCTTCATAGCGCGAAGGGACTGGAATTTCCTTTTGTCTTCATGGTTGGTATGTCTGAAGGTGTCTTTCCTAACAATCGCGCCATCGAAGAAGGAGGCGAGGATGAGGAGCGTCGTTTATGTTATGTAGGCATCACAAGAGCGCAGCAGGAATTAACTTTTTCGATGGCCAAATTCCGTAAGCGTTACGGAGAAAGCATCAAGCAGGAACCTTCCCGTTTTCTGCTGAACATCGATCCTGAACTGCTTGCAGTTCCAATAATAGGGGAAGCTACTGAAGAAGTAAAAAAGGAACGTAGCAGAGAATCCCGTTCAGCCTTTTTCTCACAGATTAAACACATTTAAGCCAGTTGAGACAGATGAAAATATTTAGACATTGTTTTTACAGGTTTGTATTGCTTATGTTCGGATTAATTTTATTCTCTGGAATTTGCTTTTCACAAACTTTAATAGTAGCGCTTGGAGATTCTTTAACGGAAGGATTCGGAGTCAGAAAAGAAGAAGCATATCCATTTTTAGTGGAAAAGGAACTTTTAAGCAAAGGTCATGCTGTAAAGGTTGTCAATGCGGGAATCAGCGGTTCCACAAGTGCCAGCGCACCTTCACGGATAAAATGGCACATCCGTTCGCAACCAGATATCATTATAATTGCACTGGGGGGGAATGATGGTTTACGTGGATTAAGTGTGGCTCATATGAAGAAAAACTTAAGCAAGGCAATTGAGTTAGCACAAGCTGAAAAAATACAGGTTTTGCTCTCCGGAATGCAGATTCCGCTAAATTACGGTAAGGAATATACAGAGACTTTTCGGGAGGTATTTTACGAATTGGCAGAGTTATACAAACTGTCGATTATTCCTTTTCTGCTGAAAGATGTTGGAGGAGTTCCAAGTCTGAACCAGCCAGACGGTATCCATCCTAATCCGGAAGGTCATAAAATTATTGCAGTAACAGTACTTAAATCTTTAGAACCACTTTTACCTGAAATAAATTAAAAGCGGCTGTATTTACGAATCTAACGGACGACTGAATTATATGAGAAGAGTGGCATAAGCTGGGATTGACAAAGTTCAACCGTACCTTTTAATTGACTTGAGGGCAGCCTGAATCTGCTTCTGCTGTTTGAGGTATGCTTTGTTGCTTGGTGCAAGAACATCAACTGCCTTTTTGCCCATTTCCAGGATTTTCAAGACACCATGATTTGCAAGACTAAGCATTTTACGCTGTTCATATGCGTAGTATGAAATTTGAGCGAATTCTGACAGCACAGTTATGTCACCGCGTTTTGGATTCAAAAAAGAAGATCTCTTTAAAGCTTTGTGGTATGCAACTATTGCTTTGTTGAAAGTTGGAGTCATGGATGGTCTAGCCGTTAAATCCCGCATCACTAAACGTAAAGTTAATATCCGAAGTGCCTGCATGTGTAACCTAGCTTCCATTAAATAAGGCAGTGGTAGCTTACTGTCTATTTCCTGTAGCTTGGCCACTATCTTCAGTCCGACTGGATGCAGAACTGGTATGCGTTTCATCACTTCAAGTGCCGCTAAAGTTTTACGTACCACAAGAGCGTGTTTGTTCTTAGCGGAATCCGCACCTCCTCCTATTCCTCCAAATAAACTCTTCACTCTGTGTTTAGAAGTCAACTCATCCAACTCATCCATTTGCATTGACATGGTAATGCTTCCGCGGGTATCTTCATCAAGAGAATCAGTATATTCCAGTAATTTTAAAGTTATTTTTATTTCCTGAATAACCATTGCCTCATTTTCATCAACCTCTTCTTCGTCTTCATCATCCGCTTTTATCAAGTCTTTGATTGAGATTACATCCAGATTTACATTTTTTAGTTGTTTTGAGTGAACGACGAGCATATTTTTTTTGTGTGTCGTGATTATTTTTTCCAAATATAAACGGTATGTTTGTCCGGCAATTTGCAAAGTGGCAGGTGTTATGTTTCCTAGATAAATAGTAAGAGCAGCTTGAATCAAGAGGTTGCGGTAAAAGGACAGAGGGAAGTCCCGTTTGTCATGCATAACGCTTCTTACCAGTTTAACCCTTGCAACAGTAGAGACAGGATCACTAGCGATTTTTGAAACCAAAGCCGAAATTTCAGCATTATCTGCCTGATTACCGATGATGCTCGCATCAACGTGAGCCCCCTTAGTACCCGTGTCTGCAGACATAATTGTTTTGCGCATCTTCAGCATAAAGGAAGAATTGCTAAAATTGTTGACGTCTTCAACAGCCTGTAAAATTTGCCTTTGAATTTTTTTAAAATTAAGGCTGGGAATAGGCGTGATCGCCTGTGGGTTGCCCTTAAATGTTTCCTTCAAAATCCCTCATTTCATTTGCAAAGTTGCGCTTTTAATTTTTATTTAATTGTCCTTAAAATTCACTTAAAATGTCTCGTTTAGAGTTTTTGGTGTTTTACCGCGAACTAAAGACTGTAGTTTTTTTGTTGAAAATTTATCCTCACTTTAACTGTTTTATACCCTAATCTTTAACATGTATCAGCTAAA
>JAPKDT010000137.1 GCA_028822475.1 SAR324 cluster bacterium | reverse complement strand
ACTCGGATGTTCACCGAATTGGAAACAGAAAAATCAATTTTCGATTATCCGCAAAAGAAATTTTTTATCGGACAATCCGGACGAGATTATTCCGTTAAATTTCACGGAAAAAATAGCTCTTCGCCACTCGGCCCGGCTTCCGGTCCGCAAACGCAAATGGCACAAAATTTAGTCTTGTCTTGGCTTGGTGGCTCAAGAATTATGGAACTCAAAACAGTGCAAATCCTGGATGAATTGGAAATTCCGCGCCCTTGCATTGATATGCAAACGGTCGGTTACAATGTGGAATGGTCGCAGGAGTTGCGGGTTGAGCAGTCGCTACACGAATATGTCAAAGGCGCAATGTTGATTGAGATATTGCGGGCATCTGGAAAGCTGGATTTGGTGGAAAATTTTGGCGACGTGCTGTATGACATGAGTGTCGGTTATGATTTGAAGGGTATTCAATCTGACAAAGTGCGCCGTTTTATTGAGGGTATGCTGGATGCTTCCGAAGTCGTGGAGCATTACCGAAAACAAATTCCGGAACAGTATCGTCAATTCCGGAACCTGGATTTCCAGACGAAACTTTCTGACACACTGACTTTAAGTACTTTTCACGGATGTCCTCCGGAAGAAATTGAAAAAATAATTGATTATCTTTTTCGAGAACATGGATTGAATTGTATCATTAAACTCAATCCAACTCTGTTAGGAAAAGATCAGGTCCGTCATTTATTAAATGGAATCATGGGTTACGCCGATGTCCATGTTCCGGATGAAGCCTTTGAAAATGATGCAACCTGGGAACAGGCACAGGGTTTTGTTGAGCGCCTGGGTTTAACGGCAAAAACGCTCGGATTGGGTTTTGGAGTCAAATTCAATAACACGCTGATTGTGGAAAACAACCGGAATTTCTTCCCGGACACAGAAAAAGTAATGTACCTTTCCGGAACGCCTTTACACGTTTTAGGCATCAATTTGGTTAAGCAGTTCAGAGAAATTTTTGGCGACCAGTTTCCTATTTCCTTTTCTGCAGGAATCGACAAAACCAACTTTGCAGATACCGTTGCTTTAGGATTGACACCAATCACTGTTTGCAGTGACTTGCTTAAAGTTGGCGGCTACAGCAGAAGCAGTGCTTATTACAAAGAGCTGAATTCGCGCATGGACAATCTGGGTGTTAGCGACATTGAAAGTTACATTCTCAAAGCTTACGGAAACGCTGAACAAGCGCTGGAAAATATTGGTTTGGGAGTTGGAAATGTTTCCGGACCTGATGTTCCGCTGGCGGTTGCTTGTCGCAAAACACTGGCAAACGGCGGTGAACTCAGGAAAGTTGCCGGGAATGAAATTTATTCACGCTGGATAACCGAAACCAAGCTCTTGAACACAAAAACATACGTTGACGAAGTGACTACTAACGCACGTTATGGAATAGAGCAAAACTCAAAACCGCCCCGTAAAGTCGGTACCATGCTTGAATTATTCGACTGCCTCACCTGCGACAAGTGCATTCCTGTTTGTCCGAACGATGCTAATTTTGCACTGAAAATTCCACCGGGTCAAACAGAAATTCTCGAATTCGGAACTAATAATTCCGGATGGGCGGTTACTGGCAGGAAAACCTTAAAATTAGAGAAAAAATATCAAATTGCGAACTTTGCAGATTTTTGCAATGAGTGCGGAAACTGCGATATTTTCTGCCCAGAAGACGGGGGTCCGTTTGTACTTAAGCCTCGATTTTTTGGAAGCTTGGAGTCTTTTCAATCATTTACAAATCATGATGGATTTTATATTGAGGATGAGGGCACAGAGCGCTGCGCCCCTATGGTATTTGCCCGTTTTGACGGCAAAGAATATCGTGTTTCTGAAACTGGAAATACTGTTAATTATTCCGGACCGGATTTTGACATTCAATTTTCCAAAAACGATCTTGAAAACACCATTTCCGGTGAGGCAAAAAGTAGTGTAAGTTTCTTAAATTATGAGATAATGCAAATGATGAGAAGCGCAATTTCTGCAACGGGAAGTGGTTCTTATGTTAGTGCCACTTAATTTAAATGGAAAAAATAAAACTAAAAGAGCAGACCATGGAATTCAAACTTAACGGTACCACCATTAATTACGAAGGTGATCCAGAATTGTCTTTGATGACATATTTACGTGATGTTGAGGATATCATCTCACCCAAAGACGGTTGTGCTCCGGAAGGAGTTTGTGGATGCTGTTCTGTCTTACTGGACGGGAATGTACTGAAAGCCTGTATTGCACCGATGAGACGTATTGCAGGAAAAGAAGTCATCACGATGGAGGGACTGGATCCGGGAAAAAAAGAAACTGTGGTCAATGCTTTTGCCATAGAAGGCGGGCTGCAGTGCGGATTCTGCACACCGGGAATCATCATGAAAGTCTGGCCATTGTTGAATCAGGGATTTGTGACAGAGAAAGAAATCAACAAGGCCCTGAACAGTAATCTTTGCCGCTGTACCGGCTATAAAAAAGTAACTAAATCCTGTCTATCTGCGGCAGAGGCTCTGCGGAATAATACCAAAATTGAGCTGCCGCAAAGCAGCGGTAAAGTCGGTGAAAGCCTTCCAAAATATGATTCTCTCAGGTTGGCAACAGGTGAAGCACCTTATGTTGCAGATCTGAAATTTGAAGGTATGGTACACGGTGCCTTGAAATTCAGTGACCATCCCAGAGCAAAGGTTATGAAAATCAACACTTCCGTTGCAGAAAAATTGGATGGAGTATTGCGAGTATTTACTGCCGAAGATATTCCGGGTGAGCGCCACACCGGTTTGATTGTTCCTGACTGGCCGCTGATGGTGAAACGTGGAGAAACAACCCGCTACGTGGGGGATGTGCTGGCAGGGGTGGTAGCGGAAACCGAACAGATTGCCCGCGAGGCTGTTGCTCTGATAGAGGTTGAATATAAGGTTTTAGCTCCGGTTACCGATCCGTTTGCAGCATTATCAGCTGAAAGTCCAAAAATACATGAAAGCGGGAACCTGTTGTCAAATACAGAGATTGAGCGAGGTGATTCCAAGAAGGCAGAAAAAGAAAGTACTTTTGTCACAAAAGGAACATACAAAACACAGCGCATTGAACATGCATTTTTGGAAATCGAGTGCTGTTTAGCAAAACCATTGGATGGCGGTGTTGAGGTTTTTTCTCAAAGTCAGGGTGTCTATGAGGACCGGAACAGCATCAGTAAAATATTGGGACTACCATCAGAAAAGGTTGTCGTCGTTTTGATGCCGAATGGAGGCGGGTTTGGCGGCAAGGAGGACATCTCGGTGCAAGGTCACGCAGCTTTGTATTCCCATTTGTTACAAGTCCCGGTAAGAGTCGCCCTGACTCGCCCGGAATCACTTTGTATGCATCCAAAGCGGCATCCAATGATTATGGAAATGTCACTTGGCTGTGACGAAAACGGCAAGTTGACTTTTGTTGAAGCAGACATCATCGGAGACACCGGAGCTTATGCGTCCGTTGGTATGAAAGTTCTGGAACGGGCGGCAGGTCATGCAACCAGCGCTTACTCAATTCCAATTGTAAAGCTCAGGAGCCGATCTGTTTACACCAATAATATTCCATGCGGAGCTATGCGTGGATTTGGTGTAAACCAAATCAATTTTGCAATTGAAAGCTGTATTGATGAACTGTGCGTACAAGGCGGGTTTGACCGCTGGCAAATACGATATGACAATGCCCTTCAGCCCGGTGACCGGACATCGACCGGTCAAAAAATAACTTCCGGAATCGGTATTCAAAAAACATTAATTGCAGTGAAAGAACAGTTTCAAAACGCTAAATTCGCCGGAATTGCCTGTGGTATGAAAAATACCGGAATCGGCAACGGAGTCCAGGACGGGAGCAAAGTCAAAGTGGTGATTGATTCACCAACTGAAATTACGATCCACCACGGTTGGACGGAAATGGGACAGGGAGTTTTTACGATGGCAGTTCAGTTTTTATGTGAAGCAACCGGGGTCAATCCAAATTTTATTTCAGTCAAGGTAGATACTTCAAAAGACGCCCCCTGTGGAATGACAACCGCTTCACGTGGTACCTCTCTCATTGGAAACAGCGTTTTGGATGCTGGTAAGAAATTGAAAGCTGATTTGGAAACACACTCACTGCAAGAATTGGTGGGTCGTGAATACGTCGGTGAATGGGTCTGTGACTGGACAACGGCGATTGAGGCAGATGCAGATGAACCACAAACGCATTATTCTTACAGTTATGCTACGCAAGTTGTAACACTGGATGACTCCGGAAAAGTGGAAAACGTTTTTGCAGCACACGATGCCGGCAGGATTGTCAATCCAATTTTATTTGAAGGACAGCTCGAAGGTTCTGTTCACATGGGATTGGGATATGCGCTTTCTGAAAAATTTGATATGGAAGAAGGCCGCCCTGTACACACAAAGCTTGGAAAACTTGGGATGATTCGTGCGGCCGCCACTCCTAATATCGTGGTTATCGGCATAGAGGAACCGGATGAATTCGGTCCCTGTGGCGCAAAGGGTGTTGGCGAAATTGGCCTTGTACCAACTGCTTCTGCAGTAGCAAACGCTTTTTTTCAATTCAACGGCGAACGTCAATATGAGTTGCCATTGAAACAGGTCAAATGACTAAAAAATAAAAGTCTTTTATTATTCCATACAATAATTAATAAATGTGGGTGTGGTTGCAAGTTTGGCCACGCCTTCCGGATGTAAAATAATGAGTCATTAAAATGACATTATCTAATCTTCGTATAAATATAGACCGTCTTGTCAAAAGCATTGAAGAGCTGGCTGAAATTGGTGCAATAGATGGCGGCGGCGTATGCAGAATGGCGCTCAGCGATGAAGACCGCCGAGGCCGTGATCTTGTTGTTGGATGGATGCGTAAGCTCGGGCTGGACGTCACAATCGATCAATTAGGGAACGTTATCGGTATAAGGGCAGGTCTGGAATCCGGGAAGCCGGTAATGACCGGATAACATATTTATACGGTAGCGAGCGGAGGACGTTATGACGGTAACCTTGGGGTTCTGGCTGGTTTGGAAGTAATAGCGGCCTTGAATGAAGCAGAAATTACAACACGAAAACCAATTGGGGTAGGTTTTTTTACAAACGAAGAAGGATCCCGTTTTGCTCCGGATATGATGGGAAGCGGAGTTCATCAGGGGGCTTTTGATATTAAAGATATGCTGGATGTTGTTGACACGGATGGAGCACGAGTTGGTGATGAGCTTGAAAAAATTGGTTATGCCGGTGATACATCAACAGGTGATTTTCGTGCAGATAGTTTTGTTGAACTGCATATTGAACAAGGTCCAATTCTGGAGTTGGAAGACTATGAAATCGGGGCTGTTGAAGGTGTTCAGGGTATTTCGTGGAACGAATATAGGATAATTGGTACAGCAAATCATGCGGGGACAACACCGATTCGACTGCGACATGATGCAGGATATGTGGCGGCGGCTATTTCGGTGGAGGCACGCCGCCTTGCCAATGAAATGGGAGGAAATCAAATAGGAACTGTTGGGGTGACAAAGCTGAATCCCGGCTTGATAAATGTGATTGCCAAGGAAGCACTAATTACCGTTGATTTGCGTAATACAGACGAACAAAAATTACAACAAGCAGAACATACAATGACGTCCTTTATTGAACAGATTTGTAAAGCAGAAGGGGTTACATGTTCAAGTCGAACTCTCGCCAGGTTTGAACCGGTTTCTTTTGATAAAGAAATGGTTTCATTAGTTTCTAATATTGCATCGACACTTGGTAACCGGGTAAAATCGATGCCGTCTGG
>JAPKDT010000136.1 GCA_028822475.1 SAR324 cluster bacterium | reverse complement strand
GCATCCCTGCGTTTGGAGTTACTTGTCATTGCTCATTGACGGAATTTCGCATCCGTTCCTGCGCATAAAACAATTCATCCTTGGATCGTTCTCTGCTGCAGAAAAGAGCATTATTAAGTTTCAAAGAATTACCACTCCAGTGCGTCAATGCTGCTGGACGTGGAATAATTTAATTTGGACCTGAATCCTTTCACCCACCACTACCGGTGGCATTGAGGATTAAAGTCTTCGTTTAGTAGAATCCGTTCCTGCGTCTGTACTTTTTAACAGTCTTTAACATGACTTTCATCAGACGGTTTCATCCATGAAACTATTTCGGGCACTCCGACCCAGCGTGATTTGTAAATGACAATCAGATTCATCTCTTAAAAGGAGCAAAATCAAGTGTCACTAATAGAATCAGCTAACCCGGTTTCCGTACCAGGTTTTATGATCAGCCGTTAAACAATTGCTGATTAATTTTTGATCAAGAACATAAGTTCCGTCACCTTGAGCGCAGTCGGATGCACCGGCTGCGTTCACCATAACGGCGCTTTCGCAATACTTGTTTTTCATTAGATGCTTTTCGCTGAATTCTTCCATGAAGCCAGCGAAATGCTACGTCATCATCAAACTCGCCTGTGGGCCAGGCGAATACTGACCAGTTCCTTTAGCCGTTTATTAATTTCAACACGGCATTAGGAGTCTGATTTGCCTGCGCCAGCATCGCTGTACTGGACTGAACCAAGATCTGATTGCGGGCAAAGGCTGTCATTTCTTCCGCCATATCCGCATCCCGAATAACTGATTCCGCATTAGTTACGTTTTCGTGAGCGTTTCTCAAATAATTGAGATTGCTTTCTAAATCATTTTTCTGAAATGCACCCATTTTTCCACGGAAAGTGGTTATCTCATCTATTGCTTTATCTATGATCAGAATCGCATCCTGGGCTTTAGCTGCATCAGTCAGGTCAACATCATTCAGTGAGCGATATTCAGAATCATTCGTCACACCATTACCAAGTTTTTTACTGTTGACACTACGCAGACCAAAGCTCGTTGACTGATCTACGTTTGCACCTATATGAAAAACCATTGAGTTCTGAGAAAGAGTAACCGAACCCGCACTTTTTCCTAATGGAGGAGCTTGCTCTCCTGTATAACGAATTTTTAATCCAGAAACTTTAGAAGGCATACTACCTGTCAGTACCTGACCTTTTCCTATTCCCAGTTCTCCGCCAATATAACCCGCTACATCTAAACCGTTTTTTACAGTGTCTGAAACATCTGCTTGAGCAGACAAAACACCTGTTGTTTTGCTGCCAACTTGGAATGAATGCTCGCTGCCAAACTCTTGATGTTCAAATTTCAAAAATTGCGGTGCATCTGGAGTAGACGCACTTCCAGGAATCCGGAGCATGTTAATCTTCATGCCGGAAGCAATTACAGCCTTTTCCAGGCGATTCATTGTAGTTTCAACACTTTCAGTTGCAATTGTCTTAAAATTTAATGTTTTTCCACCTTCTGAGAATGTCAACTGTTCTCCGGAGTCAATCAGACCTTTTGTCAAAGCAACTTTAGCTGTAACAGATGAATGTGTGGCAGCCACCTTAATATCCACTCCATAACCGCCAACGGTAGATGATTTTGTTTTTTCAGTTGCACTGATAAATTCCAAATTGTCTCCTGACGCAACTCCGTTTGCACCCATGCTGCCGTCCAAAATAGCTTTTGTTCCGTAATTTGAGATACTTGCAATTCTGTCAATTGAGCGAAGAGAATCATCAAATTCCTGTTGATTTGCCGCCAGCATTGCCTCATCATTCACGGCTTCGTTTGCTGAACTAATCGCCAATTGCCGGACATTAATAAGGGTCCGGTTAACTTCTTCCAAAGCACCTTCAGCAGTTTGTAACATCGTAATTCCAGTTTCTGAATTGTCTATGGCTTGTCGTAGCCCCCCTATTTGTGCCCTCATCCGTTCTGAGATGATCAGGCCTGCAGGCGAGTCGGCACCACGGTTGATTTTCAACCCTGACGAAAGCCGTTCTAAGTTTTTGTTTTGAACCTCAGTGTTCTTTATCAGGTTCCTATGCGAATTTATCGCAGCGATATTGTGATTTATCCTTAAAGCCATGTTTACCTTTATTCTGTTTGATTGTTGATGAACGTATTAAAAATCAGCCTGATCGCAACCTTCCTGGTCTTGACTTCAGCTCGTTGTCGTAAATATCGACCCATCAGAAGGTTCCCACACCAACCGATGTTTAATCTCTTTTCTGCCTTCACTGTTTGAAGAATGAAGAATTAATTTGTTTAATCTTTTTTTTAATTTTAATATTATTTTTATTACAAAATATTTTAAACAAATTACTGATCTATATTAAGATCATAAGATGAATTACCTGACTGTATAAGTCCCAGCAGATTTTAATTCTTGTTACAGTTAAAGCTTAAATATTTGCTTTTACTGTTTTTGACCTGCTTGACTAATTAAGTTGTTCATTGTCACTTCAATAACGTGAGCACAGTTTTCGGATTTTGGTTTGCCTGTGCCATTGAAGAGCGTCCTGCATTTTCTGTTATTATATTTTTTGTAATTTCTGCAAAAGCCTTTGCACTCCCGCTGTTTTCAAGATTTGGACTAAAAATTATTTGCTTTTTATATTCCTTTTGCAAGTACTGCAAATTTGTTTTTAAAGTTTTTCCACAAAACTTTTCAACTCTGTCTTTTACGGCAGTTACTTCTGCAAAGCTTTTTGCAAGGACACAAATTGAATCTTTGACTCTTTGTCCAGTCCTAATATCGATTTCCTGTAATGACTGAAAACCGGAAACATTTTCAGTTTCCCTTCCTAGATCAGCTGCGTTAATGCTTCCAAGACTAAGCTGTTCTATATGCGGTACAGGCTTTCCGAGATGAAATTGAAAACCATTCTGCGACACAGAAACAGTCCCGGCAATGTTGTCAGCAGGCACCTCATTTCCTGTATACCTGACTGTCAGTTCACCTATTCCGTCTGCATCAGCAGGTGCACTCAAAAACTGACCGTGCCCAAAACTTGGAATAGCATTGATAAAACCTTTCACATTCAATCCCGGTTTTGCATAAGTAATCCGCTGACTTTCTGGCGAAATAAGCCCTGGTGTGTAACTTGAAGCACCAAAACTGTGTGAACTTCCGAATTGAAGATGTCTGAGATGCAGAAGCTGATTCGAATTTAGGATAATTTCAAGCGGTATTTCTCTTTCGGCAACCCATCTTGAAAGACGTTTAAATGTGTTAGTAACACTTACCCCTTTCTGAGTAACGAACCGGTTAGCTATCCCACCTTCTTCAAAGATCAATGTTTCTTCATTATCTATCATTGCTTGTGTAAAAGGGCGCACACCTTGTAGTTCTGATCTCGTAGAAACTTCTGTAACTAATACTTGATAACCGTTTATCGGTGAAGTTTTTGAATCGGCATTCATACCGACAAATTCCAAATATTTACCAGTTGCAACTCCACGTACTCCGTGACTACCGTCTAATAGAGCATGCTGACCGTAACTTGTTTCATCTGCGACTTTGTTTATTTGATTAATCAACTGTTCTAACTCAGTCTGGTCAGTCAACCTGACAGCGGAGTTTAATTCTGATTCATTGCTTACTAATACAAGCAGTTCATTCATTTGAAGCAGAGAATTTTCAACATGTGTCAGTGCTCTTGCTACAGTTTGTACAATTGACATATCTTCCTCAACATGAGATATCTCACTTTGTAATCCTGCTGACTGCACCCTGTTCATTTCATTTTTTACTACTTGATCCGTCAGATCGCCCTCGATGACTGCTAAAGGCACGGGAGTTGATTCTTTTTCTTTATTCTCCTCACCCTGCTGGTACATTGAGTTTCTGAATGTACCCTGCTCGCTTAACGATCTCATCATCGAACCTGTGTTTGCACGAATATTAATAGACATAATCCCTTTTTTGTTAAACTGTTCTCCAGGAGAAAAACTCAGCATACAAATACACCTCGTTTCTCCTCCCAGGGACAAAACTAAAATAAATTAAAATATTTAAAAAATAATTCACTAAGCTGCCATCCTGATGACAGCAACTTGATGAATAATTCTTTTTTAAAAGTTATAATCGGCAAGGCTCAAAAAACAAGATAAGGGCTAGGTACCAGGACCTTTAACCTTAAATCTTGAATATTGAGCCTTAAATCTTTTACTTAGTCGCGCTGCTAAGAAGCTGCAGGACTGATTTAGGTATTTGATTTGCCTGTGCTGCCATTGCGGTTCCAGAAGCAATCAAAATTTGATTTTTCGTAAAGTCACTCATTTCCACAGCCATATCAGAGTCTCTGATGACTGACTCAGCATTTGTCAGATTTTCGCTTGAGACCCTTAAATTACGTAAGTTAGATTCCAACGAATTTTTCTGAAACGAACCGAGGTTCCCTCTCAAAGCCCCAATTTCCATAATCGCGTCGTCAATCAGTTTAATCGAATCCTGTGCTCCATTACTGTTTGTAAGGTCTATGTCTGCAAGACTATTAAAATTACTATTATTTTTAACATCTCGAGCAATTTGTTCTGTACGTAGATCATCTAATGAAAAGGAAACAGTTTGATTGTGATTAGGTCCGACCTGATATTTTACAGATCTTTGAGTAATGTGAATGTATCCTTCTATATCTTTTCCTACCAATTCTTCGCTAGTCTGTTTGACTAGTTTTTGGCCAATTACTCTTCCTTGTTCATCTTTTATATCCACCAACCGATTGCCAAGTTCCTTGTCATATTGAGCGACAATTCCTTCAGTCGGAGTTCCTTCCCCGCCATGTAAATACTGTCCATATCCCATAGCAAGCTCGCCTCCTATATAACCCGACACATCCTGTCCTCCAGTAGAGAGCTTTATCTCATCTGCGTTTTCTCCAAAAAGTCCCGGAATATCAGTAGAAACAGTAAAACTAGGTTTGCTACCAAAGTATTTATGTTCTACCGTCAACATACCTATAGTATTTATTGCTAATTCAACAGATAGTCCGTTATCATCTGCTTTCTTTTGCAGTGCTCTAACTAAAATCTTTCCTAAACTGGCCTCAGTACTTTCTCTAGAATATGTCTCAGGAGATCTACGATAATTACCTATTAACTGTTGAATATTCATCATTAAATTTTTATCATCATTTATATCCATTTTCATGACTCTATTATTTTCTTTAAGCATAATCGAAGCTCCTTTCTCAAATTCTTCCAAAGAGATTCTTCTTTCAGCAATCACCTCGGCTTTCGTTGCAACTTGCTCAATATCGACTGAATATCCATTTTTTGTTGGGGCAGATTCACTAAGTGGTGATGCACTATAAAATGACAAACCCTCGCCAACTGCTACACCATTTACTGCATTGCTTCCATCAAATAATACTTTTGTACCGAATTGAGATGAAGTGGCAATCTTATCAATAGTTGCAAGAATGTTCTCAACTTCCATCTGGTCCGCCTGAATAATTTTTGAATCCGCAACACCGTTATTAGCTGCATGTAATGCTAACTGACGCATATTGATTAACATTGAACTCATCTCACTCAATACACCCTCTGCGGTCTGAACCATCGAGATTGAGGTTTCTGAGTTTTTCACTGCCTGGTTCAAGCCTGAGATTTGCTTTCGCATCTGCTCCGAAATCACCAGATCAGCAGGTCCGTCTGCGGCGGAGTTTATTCGTAAACCTGAAGATAAACGCTTCAGATTGTTATTTGTGTTATCTATGGTACTGTTCAAATGCCTCAATGAACTCATTGCGGCAGTATTGTGGTTGACGCGCATGGCATCCTCCTTAACTAGAGTGTTAATATTCGGTCAAAAACACTTGACCAAAGTTAT
>JAPKDT010000135.1 GCA_028822475.1 SAR324 cluster bacterium | reverse complement strand
AGTTCTACGATGAATTATGATACCTCCATAAAAAATTCAGGACTGAATTAACTAAGCTGCTCGAAGCCGAACTGTAAATAATAGCTTCCGTAGAAATGACAGCTATTTACTAAATCTATCAAAATCAAATAAATCCATTCTTTAAAATACAAAGGAGTAGTATGCGTAAATCTTTCCTGCTTTTTGTTTCATTTTTTTTACTTTTTGGGATGACTGCAATTTATTCTTCCGCAGAGGAAAAAGCAGAAAGCGCTATTTTTGCAGGCGGTTGTTTTTGGTGTATGGAAGCTGATTTCGAAAAGCTTAACGGTATCAAAGAAGTCATTTCCGGATATATTGGTGGAACTTCAAAAAATCCAACCTATAATAATTACGGAAAAACGGGACATATTGAAGCAGTACAGATATTTTTTGATCCGTCTGTGATTTCATATGCAGAACTGCTGGAAATATTTTGGGTAAATATTGATCCTCTTGACAAAAATGGACAATTTTGTGACCGCGGTCATGAGTACTCAACCGCGGTATTTTATCTAACAACTGAGCAAAAACAGCTGGCGTCTAAGTCTAAAACCTTGCTCGAAAATTCCGGTATCCTTGAAAAACCAGTTGAAACTCCGCTTATAAAAGCAGGAGAGTTTTTTCCTGCAGAAAATTATCACCAGAATTACTACAAAAATAGCTCAACAAAATATAAATACTACCGATATAGATGTGGACGTGATCAGCGACTTAAAGAACTTTGGGGTAAAACAACAATCCGTGAAAAAAATCTGACGACAACCACAATATATCAAAAACCTGATTTGCAACAACTTGCAGAAAAGCTGACACCTTTGGAGTTTGACGTTACCCAGAATGACGCGACTGAACCGCCTTTTAACAACAAATATTGGGATAACAAAAGAGAGGGGATTTATGTTGATATAGTTTCCGGTGAACCGCTCTTTAGTTCAGTTGACAAATATAAATCCGGTACAGGCTGGCCAAGTTTTACCAAACCTCTTGCTGATGCGAGTCTGATCAAAAAAAAAGACAACAGTTGGTTCTCAATGAGAACTGAACTCAGGAGCAAATTCGCAGATTCTCATCTGGGACACTTGTTTAATGACGGTCCAAAACCGGAAGGATTACGTTACTGTATCAATTCTGCAGCACTTAGATTTGTCGCCAAAAATGAGCTGGAAAAGGAGGGCTATCCGAACTACCTGGTTTTGTTTCAAAATTGATATTCGGTTCAAGAATATTCTTTGAAGTGCCATCCGTGAATTTAAGCTTTAGAGTTAAAACTTGAAAAACATCTTTGATTTTTTATTTACGGAATATGAGAAAAAATATTTTTCGATTCGACTTTTTAAATCACTATAGAATAGTCCGCATTTGGTAAAAACGTCCGGGATAGTAAAGGCGGACGTAAGTCACTAAATTTTCTTTACGCCAAGTTCTACGCTGAATAACAAAAAGAGCATCACGTTCCGCAAGTGAAAGCAACTCCGCTTTTTCCGCATCAGCATTATGTGCGGATAGAATATGTTCCGCATCCGTCCATGGTACATGTTTCACCAGCCATTCGTTTGGACTGATTTTTTCAAATTTTTCCTGTTCTGCTTCAGGAATACTTTTCAGGTTAATCCAGCGATCCTCGTATTGGAAAGGTGCTTCATTGGCATAGTGTAGACAACGCAAATGAAGAGTAGGTAATTCCGGCGGAATTTCCAACTTGCTCAACACATCTGCAGGAGGCACAACCACTTCACGCAGTAGCAAAGCATAACGATAAGCAGCTCCCGTTTCTTCAATTTCCAGACGAATTCTCGGTATCTCAAAATTTACAGAACGACCTTCCGGCGTGATAACGCGTGTCCCGGCCTTACGGCGACGATCCAGTTTTCCTTCCTCTGCCAATTCCCGCAAGGCCCGATTTACGGTTGCCCGTGC
The DNA here is from genome assembly GCA_028822475.1 of SAR324 cluster bacterium. Taxonomy (GTDB): domain Bacteria; phylum SAR324; class SAR324; order SAR324; family NAC60-12; genus Arctic96AD-7. The sequence continues at coordinate 3,926 of JAPKDT010000135.1, read as the reverse complement.
ACAGCCAAATTGTTTAGCAAGTGTTGCTTCACCAGGGATCAAACTTCCCGTTTCCCAGATTCCTGTTTGAATCCATTCCCGCATCTCAGTTTTTATACTCTGATAGACTGGAAGTCCTGCCTTTTTTGTCTTCATTTTTTATTAATCCTGCCTAATTTCTTGAATCACAGAGCGGTAACGCTGTTCAATTTCCTTGCGATGGATGTGCTGCCCCTGCGCCACCATTTGCCGTCCAGCAGACCAAACTTCACATACGAGTGAATCGTCTGCGGTGAAAATCCAGCGATCCAGAAATTCATCATCCGAGCAGCCCCACAAGCTCAAAGATTCTGCATCAAGCGAAACTAAATCGGCCCAGTTTCCGGGGCTTAAACTGCCGGACTTTCGACCCAGTGCTTGTGCGCCGCCGAGCAAAGCGTCGTTGTAGAGTGCTCTACCGACTGAACCGCTATTACTTGTCATAACATTGCGTTCCTTACGGATGAGCCGCTGACTGTATTCCAATAAACGTAATTCTTCAGTCAATGCAATAAACACATTCGAGTCAGAACCGATTCCGTATTTTCCTCCTGAAGAGAGGAATCCGCTGCCATCAAAAACACCGTCACCAAGATTTGCTTCTGTGATTGGGCAAAGCCCCACAACTGCACCGGATTTTGCAACATTTTGTGTTTCTTCCGGAATCATGTGTGTGGCATGAATCAAACACCAGCGTGAGTCAACCTCAACATTTTGAAGTAACCATTCCACCGGACGTGCGCCGTAACTTTCCAGAACATCATCAACTTCTTTAAGCTGTTCCGCAATGTGAATATGAACCGGACCGGAAGTTCTTGCCTTAACAATTTCCTGTAACGACTCCTGAGAAACTGCTCTGAGAGAATGCGGAGCCATGCCAAGCAGATAATCTTCCGGAGCCTTCAGGAGAGCTACCTGAGCTTGTTCAAGCAGTTGTAAAAATCCATCCCGTTCATTTCCGAAACGAAGCTGACCTTCGGCAAGTGATTTACCGTTCAAACCACCCTGCATGTAAAAAACAGGTAAATGCGTTAAGCCGATTCCAGCTTTTTGAGCAGCTTTGATAACACGGCACGAAGTTTCCGCAATGTTAGCGTAATGCTGTCCGCCGCGTTGATGGTGGACATAATGGAATTCGCCAACCGAGGCATAACCACATTCCAGCATTTCCATAAAAACAAGGCCCGCAATTGCCTCAATATGTTCCGGAGTCAGTCGTTCCAGGAAACTGTACATCAGCTCACGCCAACTCCAGAAGCTGTCCCGCTTTTCCAAACGCTTCTCCGTCAGTCCTGACATCGCCCGCTGAAATGAGTGGCTGTGTAGATTTGACAATGCCGGAAGAAGAATACGGTTCCGTAAATATTGATCATCCGGATTAGGCTTAACTCCTGATTCAACGGCTGAAATTCTACCAAGTTGATCCACTGTCACTCTGACATTTTTAGCCCAACCTTCAGGAGTAAGGGCAAGTTCCGCAAAAAGATTCATCTGCTATCCATGATTTTGTATTGATAAAAAAGTTTATATAAGCATAAATAAAAGCAAGAAAAAATTAAACTTATAAATATGCACCTCTCCCTCATTTAACACATGGGCATCGCTACAGATCTCATCCTGCTTGTTGTTAGCGCATTCTTCAGCGGTCTCCTGATGCAGAGGTTGGGACAACCGCTGATTTTAGGTTACATCCTCACCGGAATTGCGTTTGGCCCATACACAGGCGGATTTGCGCTGACCAGTGTACATGAAATAGAACTGCTCGCGGAAATCGGAGTAGCTCTTTTACTTTTTGCGCTGGGGCTGGAATTTTCCCTCAAAGACCTCAAACCTGTCAAAAAGATCGCTCTGATTGGTACTCCAATTCAAATTTTACTTACCATTGCAATGGGCTATGGTATCGGTCAGTGGATGGGATGGGATGCAAAGACTTCCCTGTGGCTTGGCGCGTTGGTTTCTCTTTCAAGCACAATGGTCCTGCTCAAGACTCTGATGAATCAGGGTTGGCTCGGCACACTTTCCAGCAAGGTCATGGTTGGAATGTTGATCGTGCAGGATTTAGCGGTTGTCCCTCTCATTGTGCTCTTGCCTATGTTAAATAATCCAGCGCTGGGTTGGATTTCTCTGGAAATAGCAATTCTGAAAACAGTTCTTTTTCTGGCCGGAATGATTTTCTTTGGCACACGTTTGCTACCATGGATTATGAGGCACATTGCCCATTTAGGATCACGTGAATTATTTTTACTGGCTATCACTGCGATTGGTTTGGGTGTTGGTTATTTGACATATTTGGTAGGTCTTTCTTTTGCCTTTGGAGCGTTCGTCGCTGGCATGGTTTTGAGTGAATCTGATTATGGACATCAGGCCTTGAGTGACATCATTCCGGTGCGTGACCTTTTTGGACTGTTGTTTTTCGCATCTGTGGGAATGTTGCTCAACCCTGCTTTTTTATTGGATCACTGGGAGCAGGTTCTCATTCTTGTTTTGATAGTCAGTCTAGGAAAAGGCATTATTTTCGCGCTGCTCGCCAGAATTTTCAAATATGGTAATGTGGTGCCGCTCGCAGTTGGTTTGGGACTCTTTCAGGTGGGTGAATTTTCATTTGTGCTGGCACAAGTTGGGGTTTCGACAAACTCAATCAGCCATGAAGTGTATTCACTGGTTTTGACAACTGCGATTATAACGATGTTTCTAACTCCGCTTATTTCAGGACAAACCGCTCGCCTGTATGCTCTCCGTAAACGCTGGTTCAAGCATGAAGCTCTTGACTCAATCAATTTTCCAAAATCGGGCTTCCGAAATCATGTAATTATTATCGGCGGTGGTCGGGTTGGTTTTAGGATTGCTCAAGTTTTGAAACGCCTCAATGTCCCTCTGTTAATAATTGAACTGGATCAACTCCGGGTTGATCGGGCAAAAAATACTGATATTCCTGTTGTTTATGGAGACGCCAGTCACGAAGTAGTGTTGGAAGCTGCTGAGACATCTTTGGCGCGGTTGCTGATTATTACTTCTCCAGAAGTTGTAATTGCCCAGACGATTGTTCAACGAGTACGGAAAGTGAATGCCGAAATTCAGGTGATAGCACGCGCACCAGGAATTGAGTTTTTGGAAGAATTCAAAAAGCTAAATATTTCTGAAGTGGTAATTCCTGAATTTGAAGCGGGACTTGAGATGGCACGTAAAGCCTTGGTCCATTTGCATATTCCCGCAGCTAAAATTCAGCATTACACTGAATCATTAAGGCAGGATCTGTTCGCCTCTTTCTTCAGTGAAAACGCAGAAGATAAAATAATGGAACAACTACAGACCGCAGAACACCAATTTGACTTACAGTGGATGTTGATAAAACAGGGAAGCGAACTGGTTGGAAAAACGATTGGTGAGGCTGAAATAAGGACAAAAACTGATTCTTCGGTAGTTGGTGTGATTCGGGATAACATCCTCGAGCCAAATCCAGATGCAAATTTTCGCTTTAAGGAAAATGACCGCGCCGCTATAATTGGAACAGACAGCTCCCGCGAAACTTTTTTCCAGCTGACACGACCGTTCAAAAAGAGTTAATCTGAAACAAAAGAGAAAAGTACAAGCAGTTTAGATCTCCATTTTAGTTGTTTAACTGGATATTGTAATTAACATTTGACTATGTTTAAATTTTAACGTTAATTAGTCATGCGCATAATGTGTATTTTTGAAAAATAAATCTATGGTAGGTGTCTTATCATTTAATTCTAATTATGAAAAATTCACAAAATTTACTTTCAAAATTTTTTGTTTTTAGTATTCAAAAAGAACTGAGTACAAAGTGTTAATTCATAATTTGGCTTATAAATAATTACTGAAGTGAACAAAACAATCTTTTTAATGCAGGTTCTTTGTCTCTGATCATAATCTGACTAAAGGTATAT
>JAPKDT010000134.1 GCA_028822475.1 SAR324 cluster bacterium | reverse complement strand
CTAGAAACGCACCCACCAGATGGAATTACTTAAACCTAAATTTGGAATTTAAACTATGCTTGCCGGAAATTTACTTCTCAATTGCCTAGACATCATATTCTTAATACTCCAGTGTTTGTCCGGATATTCTGACAATTTCAGGTGGAGACCTAAAGAAAACTCACCGCAGACTTCATTAAAAATAGGCGCTGAATCAGCCAAAAATTCGCTACTTCTGCTGACAATCAGGAACATCAATAAAAGATACTTTAAGTAATTGATACAATTTTTCACTGAAAATTTAGTCTGAGAGAGAATAATAATTATGTGTTGTGTTGATTTAGACGTGAAGTTTTCAGCAAGAAGTGCTATATTTTATTGTTTTGTTTAACAATTAACTTTTTGAGGAGTAATTTTCATGTATCCATTTGTTTCAGTCGCCTATGCTCAATCCGCAGGAGAAGCGGCATCGCAGAGTCCTTTTTTCCAATTTATCCCACTTGTATTAATCCTTGGAGTTTTCTGGTTCCTGATTATCCGTCCACAGCAAAAAAAGCAGAAAGAACACGTGAGTATGGTTGACAGCCTGAGAAAAGGCGACAAGGTAATCACAAACGGTGGTATCTTTGGTACAATTGTAAAAGTCGGAGACGATCGTATTACCCTCGAGATTGCCAGTAAAGTGCAAATCCAAATTGAGCGCCAGCAGGTGGCCCGGATGGATAAAAAAATTGCTGAAAGCAAAGAGGATACAGATGATGATGCTGAAGAAAAGGAAGTAAAAAAGAAAGTAGCTAAAAAAGTGACTAAGAAAGTAACTAAGAAAGTCAAAGAGGAAGAGTAATCAGCTTTCTAAAGCTGACAGGAATTTAGCACACATAATTTCAGCACAATCTTTGAGCATAATCCAAGCAGCTTAATTTGTTTGTTTTGAAAAACCGAATCTCATAATTAGCAAATCTACAACCGAAATACATGGATATAAAATTCAAAGGAGGCATCATCCTGATCGTCTTGATTGCCGCACTTTATTACGCATTTCCAACTTACAAAGCATATCAACCAGGAGTTGATCCACAGACAGTGGAGAACAAAGTAAATCTTGGTCTTGATTTACAAGGAGGGATGTACCTCGATATTGAAATCAAAGTAGAGGAAGCTGTCAAGGAAATCATTCGGCGTACAGCAGTTGAACTGGAAGATTTGCTGATTGACGAACAGGTTGATTTTGTAGAGGTACGTCAAACGGCAGGTTCCCTGATTGTTGAAATGGAAGCCGGTAAAAAAGTAAACCTTGAGCTTGCGCCGTACGACCGTTATCTAGTCCAGTTTGATCAGCAACCGGAAGGTGAACTGACTTACTTAAATCTCAACGAAGATGAGGCAAATCGCATTCGTGAAAGCGCAGTTAGTCAGGCTCTCGAAGTTTTGCGTAACCGTATAGACAGTTTGGGTATCAGCGAACCTTCTCTGCAGAAGCAGGGTGCAAACAACATTGTAATCCAACTGCCTGGCTTAAAAGATCGAGATCGTGCCATTGAATTGATTGGCCCGCAAGCGGTTTTGCAATTTCAAATTGTCAATAGTAATGCCACCCCAAATACATACAACCGGCTGACGGAGGTTGTGAAATATCAAGAAGTCTGGGATAAGACAACCAACAAACTGATTTCCAAACGGCCTTATGTATTGGATAAAAAGATTTTAATGACAGGTGAGTTTATCCGTGAGGCAAGGGTTCGCATTGATTCAAGAGATAACGGACCATACGTGGCTCTTTCTTTCGATTCAATTGGCGCAGACCTTTTCGCAAAAATCACACGGCGTAACGTGGGGCGCAACATGGCGATTGTGCTGGATGACAAGGTGCAGTCAGCACCGGTTATACGTGAAGCCATCACTGGCGGTGAGGCCTCTATTTCAGGACAGTTTACTGTCGAAGAAGCAGAAACCCTGGGAATTGTGCTTCGCTCAGGATCTTTACCGGCTCCAATTGAGATTCGTGAAGAACGTACAGTCGGGGCAAGTCTCGGAGAGGATTCAGTGGAACAGGGATTGAATTCACTGATGATCGGCAGTGCGCTGGTTTTAATATTTATGATATTTTATTATCGGCTGGCAGGTGTTTTTGCGGCAGTTGCGTTGATTTTCAATGTAATTCTAATCATTTCAATTCTGGGTGCGTTCGGCGCGACTCTGACTCTGCCGGGCATGGCAGGAATTGTGTTGACGATTGGCATGGCGGTGGACGCGAATGTATTAATTTTCCAGCGTATACGAGAAGAAATAAAACGTACGGAAAATCCGCGGGCAGCCATTCAGGAAGGATTCGGAAAAGCATTCCGCACTATTCTTGACGCGAACATTACCACACTTTTTGCGGCACTCGCTCTCTTGCAGTTTGGTACAGGACCGATAAAGGGCTTTGCGGTTACACTTTCGATTGGCATCATTGCCAGTATGTTTACCGCAATTGTAGTGACACGTTTCTTTTTTGATATAGTTTATTTGCGTAAAACAAAATTACACAAACTCAGTATTTGATTTAACTAACTCTGCAGATTTTTCTCTAAACAGACTATGCAATTTTTAAATTTTAAAGAAGGCCAATTTATTGACTTCCTCAGTTATAAACGTCTTGCCGCAGTTATCTCCGGCTTACTAATTCTAGCGGGAGTCGCCTCGATAGTCGCACATAAGGGTTTGAAATACGGTATTGATTTCAAAGGAGGAACGAATGTGCAAATTCAATTTTCGACGGCACCTGACCTGGATCAATTGCGTCAGCTCTTTGCCGAAAAAGATATGGAAAACGTTGTTCTGCAAACTTTTGGAGATCCGGTAGACAAGGAAATATTACTTGGACTTCCGACTGGTAGTCCGCTTGGTACTGGAGAAAAGCTTACATCAGAACTACGCAAAATTCTGTTGCCACAACATCCTAAACTTGAAATTCGGCGTATCGAAACAATCGGTCCGAAAGTCGGTGATGAATTGAAGCTCAGCGCGGTACAAGCCATTTTGATTGCACTCGGGCTGGTTTTACTTTACATTACCATTCGTTTCCAGTGGAGACAAGGAGTCAGCGCGATTGTCGCATTAGTACATGATGTACTAGTGGTTATCGGGATGTTTTCCATATTTGATAAAGAATTTTCCTTAACCGTTGTTGCTGCTTTGCTGACGGTGGTTGGATACTCATTGAATGATACAATTGTGGTTTTTGACCGCATCAGGGAAAATCAGGGAAAATACCGAAAAAAGACTTTTGATGAGACCATCAATTTGAGTATTACTGAAACGCTGAGTAGAACCTTAATTACTTCGGGAACAACGTTGCTTGTGGTACTCACACTGTTTTTACTGGGAGGTGAAATTATTCACGATTTCGCGTTTGCCTTACTGGTTGGTGTGTTGATTGGAACATACTCATCCATTTATGTCGCCAGCACTGTCGCTGTGTTTTTGACAAAGCTGGTTCCACCTGCTGGAACGGTTCCCGCATCTAGCTGAGCAGAAGGAATGTCTTCTTCCGGATTTAAACCGTTCGGGTCAATAGCCGTCGTGGGCCTCGGATTGATCGGAGGTTCATTTGCCATGGATGTCAGGCGTTTGGGATTGGCGAAGCAGCTAATCGGCTACGATAATAACGCGGCTTACCGCAAAGAAATCAGCTCGCTTAATTTAGTTGATCACCTCGCCGCTGCTCCGGATGAAAAACTCTCAGAAGCGGAATTGATATTACTTGCTGTGCCGGTAAAAGCCTTTGCCGAAGTACTTGCGCAGATAAGACCGCATCTTTCCTCATCAGCAATTGTCACAGACGTGGGTAGCGTAAAATCTCCATTATTAGAAATCATGTCAACTCCTGAGTATGCAGGAATGAGCTTTGTCGGCGGACATCCGATTTCAGGATCTGAAAATTTTGGTCCACGTGCCGCACAGGAAAAACTATTTTCTGGAAAACGTTTTATCCTTACGCTCAGTAAAAAAACAGAACAGGATGTGCTCGAAAGGGTGCGTGGACTTTGGGAATCATTGGGTGCTGCTGTATCAGAGATGGATGCGGAGACTCATGATAAGATGTTTGCTTCGGTAAGCCACTTACCGCATCTGCTGGCATACGCTAGTATTCAGGCAATCGCCAATTCTGAGACACCGGACGTACTTGGACATTCTGGAGCGGGGCTGAAGGATTTTTCTAGAATTGCTTCTTCAAGTCCGGAAATGTGGGCAGATATATTTCTTGAAAACAGTCAAAATTTACTGCTTAGAGTAAATACTTTCAAAAATGTTCTTTCAGCGCTTGAGGATGCAGTCAGAGATAAGGATAAGCAAAAGTTAATGGAACTTCTCACTCAGGCAAAAAATGAACGTGACAGATGGATGAGCTAGTTTAGACGTCCGTGTTTGATTTTAGGCCAGTATGTTTCAAAATTAAATACTGGTGAATGGCTGCCTTGGTGACAAATAACGCAAGACATAGTTGGATCATTATTTGCCGGTTTGATTTTATTGTTTTCAAGATGTGCCCGCCCTGGACCGTGGCAATTTTCACACTGCACATTTTTCAAATGCGGAGTTGTCTGCAGACTCAGGAAGCCTGTACCTCCCTCGAATTTACGGTCTGCAACAGAAGCATTTTCCGGAGCCTCCCACGGGTTAAGTCCAACGACATGACATGCTAAACATTCCGGGTCAAAATGTTTGCCTTTTTTTTCAAGTGTTGCAAAAGCATGGGCGTGCCGGCTTTTTTGCCAAATTGTGTCAATTTCTGCATGACATGCAGCACAGACTTGATTGCCGACAAAAGGAGATTCGAGACGTTGTTTTTCCATCCTGTCCAAATTACTAAAAAACAATTCTTTGACGGCAGCATCATAATTGCGAAATGTTTCTGCTAATTCCGGAGCATCTGCAAAGCTGCGCCTCAACCAGGTCAGTGATAATTCAGCTGTAATAGTTTCATTATTGTTTGGAATTAACTTTCCGGATGCAGATAAATATCCGCTCAAGAGTCCCTGGCCTTTTGTTGGAATCATCGGGAAGACCGCGGAACTGGTCCGCATTTTCATCACCTGCTGCAACTCGTCATCATTTGTGCTGCCCGCGACAATCAGGTCGAATAAAGCAGAATCTTCAAATTTTTTCAATTCCAGCGCATTTCCACGAAATAAGAGAATCCGAAAAGCGTCTTTTTCCCCTGCAAATACAGATTTCCAGCGTGATATCAATTCTGGATTTACCGGAAATATTTGCGGTTGCTCATTTTGATTAAAGTAAACCAGTTCAGGCGATAAATATCCTGTAACGTGGATTGTCTGCCGGCCGGCTTGAGAAATTGTTTTGGAGGTTAGAAAATTAAGCTTGGGGCTTTGATTGCTGAGCAGATACGGAATTTCCGGATCAAGTACATGCAGTCCATTCTGCCATTCGTTAGGACCTACCAGCACTGCTTGTGGCCGCAGCTTTTTGAGTGAGCTTTGGATCAGTTTTATTTTTAGATCACCTTGTCCTGAAGGTTCTGGAAAATTATTGCCGAGATCTAAATATAAAAGATGGGCATGCTGAGACTGCTGCTGCTTAAAATAAGTAAGCCTGCGCGGAAGTCCACCCATGTCACCTTCTTCTGCACAACCGCAGGGTTGGATTTCTCCGCGTAGATCACCAGAAAAAATTAAGAGGGGATTATCTGCAAGACTGAGGTTTGGGAAAAATAAACAACACAGAAAAAGAGCTGTAACTATGTGTTGCATGCTAATTCTCACCAATGCAGATTAATTCACGGAAGGTGACCTTGCCGTCACCTTTGACAGTTGTTTCAACACCAAGGCTGCGGACATTTTTCATTGCTGAGTACAGTGAACTTTCAGCTGTTTCGTATGAATC
>JAPKDT010000133.1 GCA_028822475.1 SAR324 cluster bacterium | reverse complement strand
AATTAACACTTACTAAAACGCCATAACATGGAGGTTTAAATGAATTGGCTGAAAAGAACTCTGGGCATTTGTGTGCTTTCAGTTAGCTTATTATTTGGCAGTATTACCAACGCACGAGCGGTAACTCTCGAAGTAGTCTTTAAGAGCAGTCTCTGGGGTTCCGCGATAGGCGGTGTTTCTGGTCTGGCTTTATGGGCTCTGCAGGAGGAAGATAAAGAAGATAAATTATTTTCTAAATACGTTATTAAAGGTATGGCATTTGGATTGTTTGTGGGAATGGGCTTCGGGATGTATGATTCTCAAGCAGGAGGTGATGTCTTCATGGGTGACGATAAGCCAAAAGGTTTATTCCACTTCGACCTTAATTCAAACGTCATAGTCCTGCGCCCGGCAAAAATATTACCACGTCCTGAACTGGATGATAATACGGCTTCCCCTCAATGGCGCCTCGATTTATTGACTGCTTCTTTCTGAAACAGACATGAACTTGCTGATCACAGGTGGTGCAGGCTTTATCGGAGCAAATTTGGTTTTGCACTGGCTTCGCAACCACCCTGATGATGTGGTCATCAATTTTGATGCCCTGACTTATGCGGGTAATCTTGAAAATTTACAGGAAGTAAAAACTCACCCAAATTACCGATTTGTCCTTGGTGATTTGCAAAACCCTCTCGATATTTCAACTGCTTTTTCAGAGCATAATGTAGAAGCAGTTATTCATCTTGCCGCGGAATCTCACGTAGACAGGAGCATCCATGGTCCAGCTGATTTTATTGCAACAAATATTACTGGCACTTTCAATCTGCTGGAAGCAACTCGGGAATTTTGGGATGCAGATCTGAGCGCACATCGTTTCCTGCATGTGAGTACAGACGAAGTTTACGGTTCACTTGGTTCAGAAGGCAAATTTTCGGAAAGTACTGCTTATGCTCCAAACTCACCCTATTCTGCCTCAAAAGCGGCCAGTGATCATCTGGTGCGTGCATGGCATCACACATACAAGATGAACGTTGTTACAACAAACTGTTCAAACAATTACGGACCTTTTCAGTTTCCTGAAAAGCTGCTGCCATTGTTGATCAATAATTGCCTGCAGAATCTTCCAATTCCGGTTTATGGAGATGGAAAAAATATCCGTGACTGGCTGTTTGTTGAGGACCATTGTGAAGCGCTGGATAGAGTTTTTCATGAAGGTGACTCCGGAGAAGTATACAACATTGGCGGTGCCAACGAATGGAGCAATATTGACATTGTTCGTTTAGTCTGCAGAGAACTGGATAAAGAGCTGGGAAGAAGTGGAGATGACTCCTGTGAAAAGCTGATAAATTATGTTGCGGACCGTCCCGGACACGATCGTCGTTATGCTATTGATGCGGAAAAAATTGAAACCGCTTTAAAATGGACACCACGTTACTCTTTCGAACAGGGTCTCTCCAAAACCATCCGCTGGTATCTTGACCATCAGGACTGGGTCAGAAATGTTACTTCCGGCGCATATCAAGACTACTACGAACGTCAATACGGTTGAACACTGACAACTGACGTTTGAGTACTTTTTGATTGGCGCTCAACTGTTAATTGTGTGGACTGACTAAAATTTAAACATGCAATTGATTCTTGAAAATGCTCTACTTTCCGCTGACGATGGTTTAGTACAGTCCGGAAATCAAATCTGGTTTCATTTTCAGAAATTCCCCTGGCATCTTTCGAATCCGGGAAAAAATCCTGCTGCAGGCGAACACCGCCGTCACATTGAAGCGCGACTGAGTCAAGGTTTAGCAGATCCCGCAAATGCCCGTGTCCTTAACGGAACCTACCATTTAGGTATTTCTCCTCATATTTACAGTTATTACCACCTGCTTACGGATTTGCTGCCACACTTGATAGACGCTCCTAAATTTCCGGTCTTGGTTCCGGAATTTATGCCGGTTGCGTTTCGTGATTTCCTCAGGGAAGCAGGTTTTGAGGTACAGGTTTTAGGAGCAGGTATTTTTCAGGTTGAAAAACTTATTATTCCGGACATGAAGACACCTGACTGGAATGTGGCTAAAATCAAAAAAATCCGAACATTTGTGGATAATTTGTATCCTCAACTTTCATCTGATAAATCAAATTTTAAAAAAAAAATTTATGTTTCAAGAAAATTAGCCGTGAAACGTCACTTAGCAAATGAGCAGGAATTTTTAGGTTTACTGAAGAAACACAAATTCCACAAAGTTTATCTGGAGCAGATGAGTGTCCGGGAACAGGTCGAGCTTTTCCGTTCAGCTTCTCACGTAATCGCGGCACATGGAGCAGGCTTAACAAATGTTTTATTTTCACCTGCAGATGTTAAAATATTAGAAATACGTCCACTACGTACCAGCGGACAATTTTGTTTTGAAAACTTATTTTCTCTGGGCTGGTCAAACAATGAGTTTTTTGTTCCGCCTAAAAGTGGAAATTTTTTTCTGCCTTTGGATGCACTGGAAGGAGTTTTATTACGCTGGCAGAATGAGGGTTGTGTCAGTTAAAAAAATGATAAGAAAGTAAAAAAATCTGAAATCTGCAAAAATACTTTTTAATCCTTCAGTTCAAAATCTCTTTGCGACAATCCCTACAATGTGTTTGCCGATATTTAGTGACGAGGTCGCCGCAGGTGAGGGTGCATTTCCAACATTGATTATGTTTTTGTTTTCCTGAATCAGAAAATCATCTACAAGCTTACCATTCGGCAGCACCGCCTGAGCTCGAATTCCGGCAGGAGCTTCTTCCAGATCGTCCGCGGTTATTTCTGGAATCAGTCGCTGCAACGCATGGACAAAAGCAGCTTTACTGAACGAACGCCACATCTCTCCTGCACCTGCCTTCCAGTATTTTAACGCTAATTTCATAAATCCGGAATAACTCAAAACTTCCGCGAGTTCCAGAAAATTAACTGTGCTGCGTGTGTAACCTTCTCTTGCAAAAGCCAAAACCGCGTTTGGACCGCACTCCAGTGAACCGTCAATCATGCGTGTAAAATGTACTCCTAAAAAAGGAAAATCAGGATCTGGAACCGGATAAATCAAATTCCGGCACAGATGATGTTTTTCCGGACGGACCTCATAGTATTCTCCACGGAACGGAATAATTTTGGAATCTGGTTTTTGAGTCATGGCGGTGATTTTATCAGAATACAAACCGGCGCAGTTAACTACATACTGTCCCTCATATTCATCATTATTAGTCTCTACAAGCATGCGTTGAGTCTTCTGGCGAATGGCTGTCACCTTTGCTGAACAAATAATTTCGTTACCTTCCTGTTGGCTTATCTGCTCCGCAAATTTTTCACAAACCATTCCGTAATTCACAATTCCTGCTTCCGGAACATGCACAGCTTTAATTCCCGCAACGTGAGGTTCTAACTCGTGCAGCTTTTCTGCACCAATCATTTCGCAGCGTACACCGTTTGTTCTTCCTCTTTGATAAATAGTCTCGAGTGCAGATAATTCATTTTCCGAAACTGCAACTATTACTTTTCCACAAATCTCGAAATTGATTCCCTCTTTCCGGCAAAATTCTTCCATACGGGCTTTCCCTTCACGGCAGTTGAGTGCCTTGAGAGAACCTGGTTTATAGTAAATTCCGGTGTGCAAAACTCCGGAATTGTGTCCGGTTTGGTGAATTGCTAGCTGGGGTTCTTTTTCCAGCAGAGTGATTTTCAGGCGGGGATAATCCAGACTGAATTGGTATGCAGTTGCAAGTCCTACAATTCCACCTCCGATGATGATGATGTCTGTTTGCTGCATTTACTTAAATTATTTGCTTCATTGTATCAAAAGCACAACCAGCTCTTTGCAGCCGTGAACTCCGTAAACCAGGGTTTGTTCAATATCCGCCGTTTTGGAAGGTCCGGAAATAAGCAACGCGTTTGTCGGCATTCCGGAATTCCACTGCTCTGTATTCACGACTTCCCAAAAAGTGTTGTAGATAGTATCTGCATGAAGCACGGCGATGTGAATCGGAGGAATCAGCGACATCAGTCGCGGTTCATCAGGAGTCGTCCAAAGGATCAGCGAACCGGTTTCCGCAATTCCGCCGCGGGTTGTAGTGATCGCAGCGTCAATCCCAAACAGCAAATCCTTGCTTTCCTCAATCGGCTGTTCGTATTCAACCAATTCTGGCATAGTGTCTGGAGTCTGCTGTCGCATATTCAGGAGTTGTTCTGCTAAAACGGTTTTTCTGCCGTACAGGAGTTGGCCGATTCCTTTTTCTTTTACAACAGTACGGAGCGTACTTTCCCAGTCACTTTCTGTGCAAAGTCTGACTTCCGTGTGAACCTCTTCCATCATGCTTTTGAGTTGCAAAACTTTTTCCGCATCTGTCCAGCATTTACGTTTCATTACAGTAATATTCTGTGGATATTTCTCTGAGGATACAGGAGAATCACGTAGATTTGAAAGAATCTTATGACGAGAGCTTGTGGAATTATTCATCGCTGATTCCTTCTTCACGTACCATTTGGTGTAAACTTTTCTTAGCAAAACGCGGAGTTGATCTGACAGAGGTCCAATTCCGGAGAACCGGCAGCCAGCCTGGAGCGAAATTCCCCATTTTTGCAATGGCTAAACTTTTTAAACGATAGAGTTTCGGATTGGAAAAAACCATGGCCCAGCTTTTCCAAACCATACGCTCCATTTTTGCTTTCCAGCCTCCGGATTTAGCAAGTGTAATTGCTTGTTGATCCCCCACTTTATCGTGACGTAAACGCAGCAGAATATCTGTGATTGGAATTTTCACAGGGCAGACTTCAACACAGGCACCGCACAAACTTGACGCATCCGCCAAATGCCCAGCTTTGTGGAGGCCTTTCATTTGCGGTGTGAGAATTTTACCGATGGGACCGGGATAGGTTGTGTCATAGGCGTGACCGCCAATGCGGGAATAAACCGGACAATGATTCATGCAAGCGCCGCAGCGTATGCAGAGCAAGGTTTCCTGTAACAAAGGATCGGCGTGCATCCTGGAACGTCCGTTATCGAGCAAAATCAAATGCACTTCATGCGGACCGTCTTTTTCCTCTGATTTACGAGCTCCGCTAATCATGTTGAAGTAGGTTGTGATCACCTGACCTGTGGCCGAGCGTGTCAACAAACTTAACAACGGCGGTACATCCTCAAACCGCTCAACTACTTTCTCGATACCCATTACGGCAACGTGAACCGGTGGCAGAGTAGTGCAGAATCTTCCGTTTCCTTCGTTTTCCACGAGACAGAGTGTTCCGGTTTCCGCCACAGCGAAATTAACTCCTGAAACGCCCATATCCGCTTCATAAAATTTCTGCCGTAAAACTTTTCGTGCGAGAGCCGTCATTTCTTCCGCAGTCTCAGCATGCGCCTCAGCATCAACTTTCTCATGGAACATCTGAGCGATTTGATCTTTATTTTTATGAATCGCAGGCATAATGATGTGTGACGGCAATTCATGATCAACCTGAATTATGTATTCACCCAGGTCTGCTTCCAGTGCCTCAATCCCGTGTTGTTCCAGAAAATGATTCAACTCCATTTCCTCGGAAACCATTGATTTACCCTTGACCACGCTTTTCACATCGTGACGCTGCGCGATTTCCAGCACCAGAGCATTTGCCTCATCTATGCTTTCTGCCCAGTGAACCTGTATTCCGTTTTTTCTGCAGTTACTTTCTAACTTTTCCAGCAAATCAGGAAGTTTTCTTAAAGCATTCGCACGTATCGAACGTCCCAATTCCCGGAGTTGTTGCCACTCCTCAGCATCCGAAAAAACCACTTGCCGCTTTTCCATCAATCCGCCCATGGCCCGCTTAAAATTACGGCGTAGTTGTGGATTGTTCAGTGCGGAAAAAGTGTCTCGCTGAAATTTTTCTGCTGAAAGCACTTCATTATTCATTTGATATTCCTGCAATTATT
>JAPKDT010000132.1 GCA_028822475.1 SAR324 cluster bacterium | reverse complement strand
ATTCATTTTACTCATTCTGCATTCAAAGAGTCAAACATCATTTGCTGTAACTAATGAAGATTTCATGATTTGCTTTTAATGATGGTTAGAGAATTATTTTACAGGTTAGTCAACTTTGTTTCACAGGGCGTTTAAACTGAACAGCACGCCAATTTTCGGAGTCTAAGGTTGAACAATATTCAAAACCCAGTTGCGTCACTGCAATGCTTAGTTCATCCGCCTGCTCACCCAGGAGTCCACTGCAAATCAAAGTTCCACCAGGACTTGTCAGTCTTACAAGATCAAGTCGGACATCCAGCAATTCCCGCAGGAGCATATTACTGATAACGAGTGGAGCAGATTTTTTCAAAGAAGAAGGTTGTCCGACCACGGCCTTGACCCTTGCGGAAAGACCGTTCAGTTTGCTGTTTCGCTCAACTTCCGCGACTGCTTCAGTTTCAATATCAACACCTTCCACTTTTTGTATACCGAGACGGCAGGCGGCAATGGCCAGGATTCCTGAACCAATTCCAATATCCAGCATTCTTTCCGGTAAAGTATCTGTATTCAATAGATATTGCTCCAACATTTCCAGTGCTAACGCGGTTGATAGATGATGTCCTGTACCAAAACCCTGCCCTGGGTCAATCCAAACCGGATGTCTGCCGTCAAGTTCAAATCCTGTTTCCCAGGAAGGCAGAATGATCAGTGATTGTCCAACCTTCACAGGGCGAAAATGTTCACGCCAGTTTGCCTGCCAGTTTTCAACAGGACGGATGCCTTCTTCGCTGATTTTAATTGTTGCCTCTGAAGCAGTTTCGTTACGAAAATCATCAACTAATTTCTCCGCTCCTCCTAAAGGTTTATGCTGAAAGAAAATCCGGAGGGTCAACTCAGTAGGAGATTCCGCCATAGTTTCTAAACCAAGCGCGTCTTTTTCAAAACAAAACCAACTCCAAAGTTCTTCACCTTCAACAGGCAAAGTACAGCAGATTTCATAATATGTTTGCTCAATTGAGGAATCCATTTGTATCATTGAGGACTCTTTTTATCGCCATTTACATAAACTTTGAAACCGTCTTCGCTAAGTCCTCGTAAACGCGGATCATTTTTGGTTTTGGCTACTTCACACAATTTGCAATTGCAGTCAATGTGGTGTGTTTTTTGAAATTTCTTGAGTTTTAAACGAGATAAATCCTTACCTTCATTCTGCATTTCTTTTAACAATTTCTCGATTTGACGCATTGCCAAAGCAAGGATTTGCTCCTGTTGACTAGGTGACTTCAACTTAAACATAATTCTTTTTTTAAATAACGGAGCCAATGGCTCGGTGAACTATTTCAACTTGACAAGAATACGTATATTATCGACAATTAACCTTATAAAAATAAGTTGACGTGTACACTTAGTCCAATTAGGATGTCGACTGCTAAATCCTCATTTAATCACCAGGTAATTTTTTATGTCAGGAAAGCTATCAAATTTTGGAGGGATTCTCCTCCTCCTTGTTGTTGGTTCCATTTACTTAAGCACATATATTGTGGACAAGACTCAATATGCGATTGAAATTTTATTAGGTGATCCTGTTGACATTGTCATGGAGCCGGGGCTCAATTTCAAGATGCCATTTGTAAGTCGTATCATTTTTATGGAAAACCGTCTGCAGGATTATGATGCAGACCCAGGTGCAGTCTTCACAAAAGACAAAAAAGAAATGAAGGTTGATACCTACTCAAAGTGGCGTGTGATGGATCCGCTTAAATTTTATGAAACAGTACGTACAACGGCAGGTGCACATGCACGGCTCGATGATATTATCTACTCACAAACTCGTGAGGTGCTTGGTCAGCACACGCTGCTGGAAATTGTTTCAGGAAACCGTAAAGAAATCCGTGAAGCTATAACAGTACGTTCCAGAGAAAATGCAAAGAATTTTGGCATTGAGATTCTGGATGTTCGTATAAAACGTGCCGACCTGCCTGAACAAAATAGTCAGGCAGTCTTTGGGCGTATGAACGCCGAACGAAGACGACAAGCAAAACTATACCGCTCTCAAGGTGATGAAGCTTCACTGAAAATACGTTCTGACGCAGACAGAGAACGCACTGAAATTATTGCTGAATCAAAAAAAATTAACGAAGAAACAAGAGGTAGAGCAGATGCAAAAGCTACTAAAATATATGCTGATGCATACCAGAAAGACACTGATTTCTTTAAGTTCCTGCGTTCTAATGATGTTTATCGCAACAGCCTGCAGGAAGGTACTACACTGCTGATGGATGCAGACAGTAAGTTTTTTAAGTACCTCAAATAAAACTTTTTTCAAAATGATTTAGCCTAAATTTCTAAGTTCATTTTCCCCGTTTCTTTCAAGACGGGGAATAGTTATCCTTCCTAGCCTTAGCAGAAAAACCGTCTGCTTCCTTCTAAAAAAATAAAATTGCCGCCCTCTGACAAAGATTATTTGCAAGTACTTTCAGAGATGGAAAGTTGGGGCAGTTACGAAATCAGTGCACAGCCACGTGATCTCAGTAAACTGGATGGAATCCGGCTTTTACTGAAAGACTTAGGAAATCCGCAGAAAAAATTTAAGGTAATCCACATTGCCGGAACCAACGGTAAAGGCTTAACAGCGACAATCATCAGCAGCTTATTGTGCGTGCAAGGATTTGCCTCAGGTTGTTATACTTCACCGCATCTAACAGACATTAGAGAACGAATAGCTCTTAACGGTAAGTCTGTAGCTAAAAGCACCTTTACAAAGAGTGCCTCCTTGGTACTTAAAACTGCACGAGGCTACCAGGGGAACCCCTACCTTTCCTATTTTGATGTATTAACCGCAATTGCTTTTCAAATTTTCATGACAGAAAAGATGGAGTGGGTTGTGTTGGAAACCGGTTTAGGAGGCCTGGCAGATTCAACCAACGTGACAACAAAAGAATTGTGTGTTCTGACCAAGGTAGGACTTGATCATCAGGAAGTCCTCGGAAACAGTTTACAGGAAATTGCTCTGGAAAAAATTGGTATTACCCGTCCGGAAATTCCTGTAGTAGTTGCGGAACAGGTTCCTGAATTAAAACCATGGCTGACTGAACATTTGAGTGAATCCAATGTTCCATGTTATTTTGTGGATGAGACTTTTGACATTTATTTTCCGGAAAACAAATTATCGCTTGAATTATTTTCAAAACCACAGTTGGCTTGTATTCAAACAAGTTTATGCGCAATGCAGGTTCTTTTTAACGGAAACAGTTCTGAAAAACAAAAGTGGTTAGCAAGTGCTCAAAAGGTAAGAATGCGCGGTCGTCTCGATTTACGGCAAAACGTATTTTGGGGAAAACATGGAAAATATTTTAAAACAATGCTGTTTGACGGAGGACATAATTTTGATGCATTGACCGCGCTGTTAGAATTTCTCACTACAAACAAACTCGTTCCCTGTACACTGATTTTGGGAATGGCTGCAGACAAACTGGATCCTGCTCTGCGAAATCCTTTGAAAAAATTGTGTGAGAAAGCGGGTAATCTCATTTTCACTCCTATGCCTTCACCAAGAAGCGCAACTCCTGAAGCGTTGGAAAACTTTATCACGGAGTGCGGAAATTTCGAACATTCTCCGGAAATAAAACATAGTTCATCTGCGGAAGAAGCCTTGGAAAAAGTTTTACTTGCTGATGAAAAGCCTGTTGTCGTTGCTGGATCTTTTTATTTGGTGGGAGAGATTATGAAGATCTTGGAAAATGGAAGAGCCGCTTAAAATGAATACGTCCATGAAACTCGTGTAATTCCTCCAGACATGCCCACTTTTGAAGGCAATGCATCTCCACGGTCATTATATGTTGAATTGTAGATCGTAGAGTCGATGATTGTATTTGCCGCAAACGGATTGTCAATGATTTCACTATTTCCCAGAAACAAGAATTCCAGCATAAAACCAAAACTATCCCCTCCTGAAGCAATTCCTATACGCCGAAACGGTAAGGTGCCGGCCGAACTGCTGAGTTGAGTCTGAGTGGTAGCCGCATATTCACTAATTGTTGGATTATCCCGAATACCGGATTTCAAAGTACTTTCGACCATTGAAAGTCCTAAACCAATGAAAATATCCAGATCATCTGTTTTAGGCACTCCGAAAGGATGGATTGAGGCGGAAAACATATAGAAATGAGAAGCCATCCTTATAAGAGGGGTTGCATAAGCCGGATCTGCTCCCATGGTGGCTGCCCTGGCTTGCTCATCATCCAGCCAAATATTGGTGTAGGCAAAACTTAAGCCGATACCGACGACATAATCAGTCGGTTGGATATATTCCAAAGAAAAAGTCGGGAGCCCTTTCAGCAAAGGTATATAACTGAATAACTTGGTCAAAGTACCGTCTTGACCAGCGTGACCATCTTCATTTTTATAGTCAACATTTGGAAGCAAGTTGCTACTGCCAGGATCAAGAAAGGTAGGTCCAAAATAACCACTTCCAGCTCTGAATCTGTCAGTACCGGTCATTTTATAAAACGGATGACTTTCATCGTCACCAAACGTTTGCTGCAGTACCTCCCAAAATCCAATCCGCCAAACAGAATCTCTAGCACCTGTTGGTGCGGTGACAGCTTCTTCCTGTGCAAAAACAGCTGGTGCAAGCACTAACAGAATTATGACTGCTAAGCCAAACTGTTTTAGTAGAATATTTATGAATAACATGGACACATCAGAGTCAACTTAAAATCAGAAACGAAAGAACAGTTTTCTGTATCTGTAAATTCAGTTGGTCTAGGCGAGCAAATTTAACGAGTGGGAGGATTACCTGAGTGTTCAAGAACTTCAGTCCAATTCCTGGCTCGGCGTATTTCCGGGTGTTCGAAATCATCATTAAATGGCCGAGACATCAACCAGATTTCTGCTTCAGGGAAAGATTCACGAACATTGAGACAGTTGTCAGGATGGTCGTCCACAAACATAACAGTCTTTTCTTCTTGATGCAGCTCCTTAATAACTTCAGCTTTCGTCTGGGTTGAATATCCGTCATAATCTATAAATCCAGCACAATGCGCAGAGTCAAATTTGAATCCTGCGTTTCTTAAATTTTTTTTTCTTCTCTCAAGACAATCCAATGGAATATTGGTGATAAAATGCACAGGATATGCCCCAAATGCAGCGTTGAACTGTTCCGGATCTACCATTGGCTCAAGTTCTTCAAATTCAGAACTCTGAAGAAAATAATCCCAACCTTCCATGACCTGTTCCTTTGTCAGTAAATCTGAAAACCAGAAACTTTTTGAAACAAAATCATCTGCAACATCTAATTTAAAATAATCCTTGACTGTCTTAGTGAATCCGCCTTCAAAATCCAGCAAAACTCCGTCTACATCAAAAAAACAACAATACATAGTGATTGAACCATTTAAAAAACAGTAATAGAAAGTAAAGCTATATTGCAACCGCCATAGATTCTACAGGGCTTAAACTGTAAAAGATATTAAAATACTTATGAAATTAAGAATTTTTTGATGATCTTGAAATTAATTGAGGATCACCCCCGTCAGCCTTATCAGTTACCAGACATCTTCCGACCTTTGTCTGCATCGATTTTCCTGGTACATGAAAGATTCAACTTTTTATAGGGAGGAGTTGAAAACCAAGATTCCCCTGATGAACTTATAGGCTTTTACGGGGGTGTTTTTGTTCGCCAGTCTATTTTGTGCGACTACATAATTTTTAGCGAACATTTAAATACTAGTACATACACAATGTCGTTATCAGCAAAAATAGTAAAGTTTTTTTGTATGAAAATCTACTATTTTATGACTGTTGTCATTAGCCCATTAATTGCTAAACCAGAGCACTGAATTAAATGTAAAATAATTGTAGCTGAAGTTTTGTCTTTTGGTGATGTTTAACTTTCTGATACAATAAAGTAACAAATAATTATTATATATCACCTAAAACTCATCTCTACTGATAAAAC
>JAPKDT010000131.1 GCA_028822475.1 SAR324 cluster bacterium | reverse complement strand
GGTTGATGCCGGAAAGTCCCTGCGGGAAGCATATTCCATGGTCCCAATTTTTTCACCAATGTTTGTCAAAATGATCGCACTCGGTGAATCCAGTGGTCACCTTTCCTCAAGTTTTGAACGTATCGGCAGGCAGAATCAGGAATCGCTGAAAAAAATTATGACCTGAGCAAACGCGCTGATTGAACCGGTTTTGATGATCCTGATTGCTTTTGGTGTACTTGGATTTCTCTTATCGATGTACCTTCCTCTGTTCAAAATGTCTGAGCGCTTTTGAATCAAAAGGCAGTTCTTCTCCGGAATAATCAAGCGTTCTTTCCATCCAGGTTGGTGAGTCCGGATGATGCACCGGAAAGTCCGGAACATGTCCCAAACCAATTTCCAGCAGCCGCAAAATCAATTTTGCAGTTAAGCCCCATATATCAAAACCTTCAAACTCAAAATGATGGGCGAGTATGGTCGCAATCGGGGTTTTAAATTCCTCAGTCCAGTGCTGCTCACTGTTCATGAAAAAAGAGAGTGGCACCTTAAAAACTGCTTCAATTTCATCTTCATTTGGCACAGGGACAAAATCATTTGGAATGAGCCCCACAAAAGGTGTAACCAGATAATAATGAAGTGAAAGGATTTGATCCAGCTTGCCGATTATTTCGATTTTTTCCTGAGGCAGACCTATTTCTTCGTTAGTTTCCCGGAGTGCGGTTTCCAGTGAATTCGCGTCCTGTGGATCCTGCTTTCCACCCGGAAACGAAACTTGCCCTGCATGTGAACGTAACTGCTCTGAACGCTGAGTGAGCATCACAAAAAGCTCACCATCAGCTTCCAGCAAAGGAATCAGCACAGAGGCGCGTTTTTGGATTTGTGGATTTTTTAGCGGATGATGGCCTGCAAGACCCTGCCTGATTTTATTCAACATAAAAGTTCACGGAGCAAAAAAACGCTCTTTGTTTTCCTGCCAGTAGGCTTTGACTATTTTATGAATTTTGCTGCTGGCTTCATATGACGTTTTTGCGAATGCGGGTGTGAACTGAATGTTTTTTGGACGGGTGTGTCCCAGTAAGTCACGGCTCAGCGCACTGTCGAGCACATCACAATACGCTCGTGTTATTTCAACTTCCGGAGCGACTGAACTGCAGAGATTGAGCATTTCCGTTGAAGAGTATGCCGGAAGCTGAAAATGTCCCAGTGCCAGTAAAATTGAACTGAAGGCATTGATCGCAGCCTGATTACTCAGCAGGCAACTAGTATCAGGATTGGTTTTAATAAAGGATTTCGCCATTTCCAAATCCTCTCCGGACTGTTCCCACGACACTTGTGCCCTGTGAATGCTGCGTTCAGATTCTTGCGCTTTTTGCATGATTGTGTTATAAAAGATATAATGTTTGACGAAGATGGAAGATAACTATTCAACCTTTTACAAATCAACAACGGTAGTTCGTCACAAAATATTTCGCCCAAAACGGCTTTATTTTTTATAAAATGTGCCTAAGAGCGAACACTGTGTTCCGCGAGATAATTTTCTATTTTCAGGAAAGTGGACTCGTCCAGCACAACTGAACCGTCTATTTCACGATTTTTCAAGTAGTCGCAGGTTTCGCGGATAGTGATGATTGACCAGACAGGAACACCGGTTTTTTGCTGAAATTCAGTGATTGCGTCATTAGCCTGTGAATTTTTTTCCATCCGGTCCAAAGCGACAAGAACACCGGAGAATTCAATTTTGCAAAGTTCACGAATCAGGGAGACTGACTCAATTTTTGTAAGACCATCGGTGATTACATCGTCAACCATGACCACGCAATCCCGTGCAAGCGGAAACTGACCAACGAGGGTTCCCTGATCGCCGTGTGTCTTTTTCTCTTTTCGATTAAAGAAATATCCGATATCCTGCTTAAGTCTAGCGGATAAAGCAATTGCCGTGGTAAGACAGAGTGGGATTCCCTTGTAGGCCGGGCCGTAGATCAAATTACAGTTTGGAGCATTTTCCTCAATTGCCGCGGCATAGTATGAACCCAGCTCTTCAATCAGAGGACCATTGTTGAATTTTGAAGAGTTAAAAAAATACGGTGAGCTGCGACCGCTTTTGAGAGTGAACTCCCCAAACTGAAGAGCATCCGCACGGACCAGAAATTCGGCAAATTCTTTTTTATAAGTTTGCATTAAAAACCAGTGATTGTTTGAGAGTCAGCATTCACAGCATAGCAGTTAGTTTAACTCAACTCAATCCCAGAACAAAATTTTCTTGATTGACAATTCCGGAAGATTATAATCAAACCAGTAAATAAACGATGTCAACTGATAAAGGAAAAAGGCTACAGAATACAATTGACGCATTGATGGTTTCTTATCGTGAACATCCGGAGATAGAGCACATCGGCACCATTGATTTACCGGCCAAAGAAAATATAATCGCGTTAATTGAAGATATTCAGGTGCTGCTGTTTCCAGGATTAATACGGCAGGAGTCTTTTGATTTTCTGAATTTACCGCATTTGGTTGGACAACAAACCGTCTCTATTTTCTACCGTCTCAAGGAAGCCCTCGAACTGGTACTCTGCTGGAAGGCCTCAGAGGAAGGAAAAAGTTGTGAGGAGTTGCCTGAATTTGGAGAGCAGGTTGAAAGCATTGCTTTCGAATTTTTAGAATATCTTCCTGAACTGCGTGAAATTCTTGCAGACGATGTAGATGCTATTCTTCGGGGCGATCCAGCTTCGGTCAGCAAACGTGAAATTGTATTGGCCTACCCTGGACTACAGGCAGTGAGCGTGTACAGAATAGCGCATTTTTTACACGTAAGAGGCGTGCCGCTGATCCCGCGGATCATGACTGAACACATTCATTCTAAAACCGGAATTGATATTCATCCGGGAGTGATAATTGGCAAAGGTCTGATGATAGATCACGGTACCGGAATTGTGATTGGGGAAACCGCGATCATCAAGGATCAGGTTCGGATTTATCAGGGTGTGACTTTAGGCGCTCTCAGTCCGGAGCATTCGCTGGCAAATCCTAACTTGAAACGTCATCCGACAATCGAGAACAACGTGATTGTTTATGCGGGTGCTACCATTTTAGGGGATGTGGTGATTGGAGAAGGTTCTGTTATCGGCGGAAATGTCTGGCTGACACACAGTATCCCTCCTCAAAGTCAGGTGTTTTTGAAAGATCTTACTTCCGCGCAGGAAGTTAGAAAAAAGGTGAGTAAGAGATAAAATTTAAAAAACGTATTGACTTAGCAAAAAATTCGTCTAAAGTGCATTTATCTGCAGAAACACAATTTGCGAAAAAACAGCAGTCGGAGAAACTGTTGTTTGTTTGTTTAAGTCAGTTGTAAGGAATGGAGGCATGAGCGAAATTGAATACGATGAGCAGCTGATAACGAAAACACGGCGCAAAATGAAACCGCCGCAGAGTTACAAAGTTCTGCTGCATAATGACAACTATACCACCATGGAATTTGTGGTGTTTATCCTGGAAACTGTCTTTAAAAAAAGTTTAGAGGAGGCAACCCAGATTATGTTTCATGTTCACGAATACGGGATTGGAGTATGCGGATCATACTCTTTTGAAGTCGCGGAAACAAAAGTCGAATCAGTACATGGACTCGCAGAGCAGCATGAATATCCTCTGCAGGCAACAATGGAAGAAAACTGAGTTAAGGTTATGTTTACAAAAGATTTAGAAATGTGTTTGATGGCGGCTCAAAGTGAAGCCATAGACCGGCGGCATGAATATTTGTGCGTTGAACATATCCTCTATGCATTGCTGCACAACGATGCCGGCTTGAATGTAATCAGAAGCTGCGGTGGTGATACAAATCTCATCAAACAGGATTTAGAGGATTTCTTTTCACAGCAAGAAGAAGTTAGTGAAAATAAATTACCCCGTCAGACGAAAGCTGTCCAGCGTGTGCTCCACCTAGCGATAATGCATGTCAACAGTTCCGGAAAAGCCTCCGCGGATGTGGGTGATGTGTTAGTGGCAATTCACCGTGAATCGCGCTCTTACGCCTCCTACTTTTTGCAGAAGCAGGACATCACACGTCTTGATCTGCTGAACTATATTTCGCATGGTATTGCAAAAGTTCCGGCAGAAGAAGAGAATAGTGACGGTCATGATTTTGAAGGCGGAGAAGATGAAGAAGCGCAGCAGCCGCGTCAGGAACAAAATCCGCTAGAACTTTACACTCAGAATTTAACACGGCAAGCGGAAGAAAAACGTATCGATCCGCTGATCGGTCGTGAAAACGAAATTAACCGTACTCTGCAGATCCTGTGCAGACGGCGTAAAAATAATCCGATTTATGTAGGTGATCCGGGAGTTGGAAAAACTGCGGTTGCGGAAGGTCTTGCCCTGCAGATTTTCAACGGTGATATTCCGGAAATGATGGAAGGCACTGAAGTTTTTGCCCTTGATATTGGCGCTTTGTTAGCCGGAACCAAGTTCCGTGGTGATTTTGAGCAGCGCCTAAAAGCCGTGCTTAAAGCACTTGAAAAACGCCCTGGTTCGATTTTATTCATCGATGAAATCCACACAATTATAGGCGCGGGAGCAACCAGTGGAGGATCGATGGATGTTTCAAATCTGTTGAAACCTGCATTGGCCAAAGGCGAAATACGCTGTATCGGTTCCACTACTTTTGATGAATACAAAAAGATTTTTGAAAAGGACCGCGCGCTTTCCCGCCGTTTTCAGAAGATTGACATTCTTGAACCAACACTGGCGGAAACGATCAAGATTCTCAAAGGTTTAAAATCACGTTACGAAAAACATCACCAACTGCGTTACACTTCCGGATCATTGAAAATTGCCGCGGAACTTTCTGAAAAATATATCAATGAACGTTATCTGCCGGACAAGGCAATTGACGTGATTGATGAAGCAGGTTCCATGGTGCGTCTGCGTTCGGGCACAAAACGAAAAACTGTGGGTGTGACTGATATTGAAAAAGTGGTGGCAAGCATGGCTAGGGTACCGGTTGAACGGATGAATTCGAATGCCAAGGATAAATTGCGTGACCTGGAAAAAGAATTGAAGATGCAGGTTTTTGGACAGGATGAAGCGATTGCAATTTTGGTCCAGGCGATCAAGCGTTCACGAGCAGGACTGCATCATCCAGAACATCCAATTGGCTCTTTCCTTTTTACCGGTCCCACGGGAGTCGGTAAAACAGAATTAGCAAAGCAGTTGGCCTTTATCATGGGTATCAGCTTTGAACGCTTTGACATGAGCGAATACATGGAGAAGCACACCGTTTCACGTCTGATCGGTGCACCTCCGGGATATGTCGGTTTCGATCAGGGCGGTCTGCTCACGGATGCGGTACGTAAAAATCCGCATTGTGTGATTCTGCTTGATGAAATTGAAAAAGCGCATCCTGATATTTTCAACATACTGCTGCAGGTCATGGATCATGCGACCTTGACGGACAACAATGGCCGTGAAGCGGATTTTCGTAATGTTGTACTGGTGATGACCTCCAATGTTGGAGCCAAGGAAATGAGTTCCGGCACTATCGGTTTCGGCGAAAACTCACCAAAAGCACCTTCCAAAAAAGCAATTGAAAAAGTCTTCAGTCCAGAATTCCGGAACCGTCTGGATAACACCATTTCTTTTGCCGGTCTTCCGGAAGATGTTGTTTTGATGGTGGTGGAAAAAATGCTGGTAGAACTAGAAGTTAAACTTCAGCATCAAAAAGTAATCATCAATGTTACTGAGGCCGCAAAAACTTGGTTGGCCAAAAAAGGTTATGATCCGCTCTTTGGCGCACGTCCGATGGGACGCACCATTCAGCGTGAAATAGAAACCATCCTGGCAGACGAGGTGCTGTTTGGAAAGTTGGAAAATGGAGGAGAGGTCAGCATTGGTCTGAAAAAAGACCAGTTGTACTTCAAGTATTCCTGATCGGGACAAATGTCGTATTTCATTTTTGATGGAGTGCTTGAATGCGGACA
>JAPKDT010000130.1 GCA_028822475.1 SAR324 cluster bacterium | reverse complement strand
AGTATGGCTAATATGATGGCTAATACTTTCCAATAACTCCATTGCTTGTCTGCGTTCAGTGGTTCCTGCGAAACTACAACTGCTGTCTGATTGGTTTCAGCTAAGGTTTCCTGTGTGACGGGAGTTTCCGAAAATTCAACCGATGCAGGAAGCACCTCAATTATTCTTGCCGGAATAACCGCAGTCCGTAATTCATCTTTTCGAACATCCCACCAAGCAACTGAAATTTCCGGTAGTTCAATTTTTCCTGCTTTAGCTGGTATAATTGCCCATTTTTCAACTCGAGTACCTCTGAGTCCTTTTTGAGTTTTGTCAGTCTCAATCAAAGGTTGGTCAGCATATGCTTTCATTTTCTCCGGAAGATCAAGAAATAATTCCGGAATTTGGTTTCCAAAAACACCTATTGCGTTAATTGTCAATGACCGTGTTATTGGTTCTCCAACCCTGAATTCAGGAGTATTCGGTATCCATTGTTCTTCTATCTCCAACTTAGTAGTGGGCAGCCACCAGCCATTGAATCCGGTTGGTAATGCCTTAATCTGAATACTTTGCGCTTCACTGTTACTGGAGATTCTACGCCCGCGCTGCTTAAATATATTTCCTAAATTACCAAAATTGCCAAACTTTCTTTGCGAATTTCCACCGAGTATTTCGTCTCCTTGATAGCGGACCTGCGGTAGCACAAGTGTACCGCTTTTTTCAGCAAGAAGGACGTATGTTATTTCTGTAATCAACTGCCTTTTGCCGTTTTTAGTATTCCGGAATGATCTTTGATCTACTTTTTCAATTTGTGTTCCAGCAATTTCAAACGGTGTCAACGATTCATTTTCGAGTTGTGCTCCTGTTCTTATAATCCTTAAACGGATGAGTACCTGTTGTTGCGGATACACTATTTTAGGTGATACCTCCACTTCTAGACGCACAATTTCCTTGCTCGGATTTTGACTGGATTCCACTGCTTTCAAGCCAATCGGAGAGGTTTGTTCGCTGCCGACCTGTAGCGCGGGAATCAGATAGTTCCCTGAAGTAGGCGCAAGCATTACATAAGTCCATTTCACAGTACGTGTGATCGAGGTTCCTACAATAGAAGTTTGATTTTGTACACTTCTGTTCAAAACTTGCAAACCGCGGATTTCAGATAAATCCGGCTCCTCTGGGTCATCCGCGTTTTTTGCTTCAATATAGAAACGGAACATTTCACCGACTACAACTGGATTATTATCAACCCATGCGGAAACCTCTGCTAGGCAAGGGTTGGCATAAAACATCAAAATTCCAAAATATAATAATTTTCTCACCATTTACCAGTACTGCTCATTCAGTATTTGCTGTTTACCACGACGTTGATATTCACGCTGCATTTTGTTACGTAATAATCTGCCAGGATCATCAGGGATTTTCCTGAGCCATTGTTCCAGAGCTTGTTGCCTGGACTGCTCCTCTGTAGTTAATTCCTGTTTGTCTCTTGCAAAAATATTTTTTTCTGCTGAGTCATCATTTTTTTTCTGCTCATTTTCCTTTTTTTTAGTCTCTGTTGACTCAGCATTTTCATTTAAGTTTTTTTTATCTTCATTTAACTGTTTTTTATCATTATTTTTTTTATCTTCAGAAGATTGAGGATCCCCTGAATCCTGTTTTTCGGTAGATGATTCCTGCTCAGATTTTTCATTTTGTTCAGCTACAGACTTTGAAGAATCCTGCTGTCGATCTTCTTTATCATTTTGCTGTTTGTTTTTATTCCCTTTTTCCGCTTTTTTATTTTGTTGTTTATTTTGTTGCTCCCGCATTAATTTTTCTATCAAATCGTGATTGAACTGAGCATCTTCATGTTGCGGATTTTCTGCTAAAACTTTCTCATATGCATCAAGTGCGTCCTGTAAATGTCCAGCAAAAGCCAGAGAATTTCCACGATTAAAATTGGCAATGGGATGGTCCTGCCGTGAAAATTCTTCGATTGCAGTTTCATAGTCACCTGTACGATAAGCCGCAGTACCTTTCCATTCAGGGTTTTCAAAAAGTTGTGCTGCATCTTTCGCATCACCAGCTTGAAATAGTTTTGCCGCCTGTTGGTCAGTTCTCAGCCATAAATCATCCCATCCAAAAGCCTCCGCTGAATTCGGTAGAATAGACACTCCGAATAGAACCAACAAACTCCAGGACAATAAAAGTCCCCTTCGAAATAGTACTGCCGCTAAAGGTAACGCAAGCAGCAACAACCACGGTCCTTCTTCATTCCATTTGTCGGCAGTCCTCCGCTGTTCGTCTTCTACAAAGTCAGTAACCGCAGTTTCTGCCTCAATTATACGTTCCACATCACTGTCATCAACACTCAATATGGTGAACGTACCCTGCTTTTTATTTGCCAGTTTTTCTAAAGGTTGTGAATTTAGTTTTGGAATTACAATAGCTCCGTTTTTGTCTTTAAGAAAACCTCCTCCTGACAAAGCAACAGGCGAGCCGGATTCAGTTCCAACTGCAAGAATTGACAAACGATTCCGGCCAATCGTATTTTCAAGCGCTGAATAATCCTGTCCTTCAATTCCATCTGTAACCCAGATGATATGACCTGTTCCGCCTTTGCTGCGGCTTAATAAGTCTGCTGCCAACCGAAAGCCAAGATCAGCCCGACTTCCCGGAACAGGCATAATATTTGGCTGCAAGCCCGGTAGGAGTGCTGCAATTGTAGCAGGATCGTGTGTCAAAGGACTTATCACAAATGCCTCTCCGGCATAAGCAATGAGTGCCGTTTCACCTTCTACAAAACGTTTCAACAAATCCTCCAGTTTGAAACGTGCTCTATCTATCCGCGTCGGTTTAATGTCAGTCGCCAGCATGGAATAAGACAAGTCTAATACAAGTACTCTTGCCTGTGATTTTTGTAGCAACGGTTGTGGCGCTTTTTCCCAGACAGGCCCAGCCAAAGCCAGCAAAAGCAATGTACCTGTAAAACACATAATCCACGGCAACAGCCTTGTTTTTTGAGTTGCTGGTCGTGTAGCCAGAAACTGAAGCAAGTGTGGTTCTACAATCTTCTCCCAGTTAGCAGTACTCCACCATTTACCAAGCAAACGGAACACCAGCCACCAGACAAGTGGTATTGCTAACAGCCACAGCGGGCGCAAAAAATGAAACTCACTCAACAAAACTATTTCTAATGGTTATTTAAATTGTTCTTGATAAAACTAATTACGTAGCATTAAAACCACGAACCAGAGGCCAAGCGTCAAAACTACAAAACCAAGCGGCCAGACAAACAGGGCCTGTCGTGGACGGTACACTTCTTTTTCTTTCTCCACAGGTTCAATTTTGTCAATTAACGCATAAATTTTTTCA
Source organism: SAR324 cluster bacterium (assembly GCA_028822475.1). GTDB lineage: Bacteria > SAR324 > SAR324 > SAR324 > NAC60-12 > Arctic96AD-7. Next base: position 2,657 of record JAPKDT010000130.1, on the reverse strand, counting down.
AGTTCTTCTGTACTTCTCGCCCGAAAATAACTACCGCCTGTAAGGCTCGCCAATTCCTCCAGCATCGCTTCATCGAGTTCTGCTGAAGGATTTATTTTTTGTTTTCCAAAATAAGACCTCACCCATGCCTCATCAGCGCCAACACCGATAGTATGGATTCTCAAACCTGTTTCCTTTGCCATACGTCCAGCATCTTCAGGAGAAACCTCTCCCGCGGTGTTTTGACCGTCTGTCAGCAGAACCATAACTTTCTCACGATCCGGAAGGTCTTTCATCCTTTTTACGGCAAGTCCGATTGCGTTTCCAATTGCGGTTCGCTGTCCGGCAAGTCCCAATTCGGCTTCTTCAAGCATTTGCCACAAAGTTTTTCGGTCGAAAGTCAACGGTGTTTGCAGGTACGCCTGATCCCCAAATAGAATCAAACCCAGTCGGTCACCTTTTCGACGTTCTATAAAAGGACGCAAAACAGCTTTTACAACTGCAAGTCTGGACACAGCTTCTCCGCTCAACTCCAGATCTTTTTCCTTCATACTTCCTGAGAGATCAACCGCCAGCATCACACTTCGTCCGGAAACCGGTAGTTCGACTGGATCACCCACCCATTGCGGTCGCATTGCCGCCAGGACAATTAAACTCCATACCAGTCCTACCGCAATCAAGGATTTGGTGTGCTTAGCTGCTGTTAAACCTGTTTGAGGCAAAGCCGCTATTCTTTGAAAAAAAGGTACACGAAGAGCTTGAACTGAGTGTTCTCGCGGAGGCAGTAATCTAACTACAACCGGTAACAGCAAGAATAATGCGCACCAAGGCCAGATAAATTCAACTGCTCCATTTTCAAATAAAAACATGGCGATTAGCTGTTCAAGACTGATGCGGACATTCCTTCACCCATTTACTAACCAGTGGAAACAAAGCTTCTATTTCAAAGTCAGGTTTTTGCTGAAAAAGATTTTCTCCAAATATTTTACCAACACCTTTTGTAAATTCAGTTGTTTGCCCATTTTTATCAAGAAATTTCAACCAGTCTTCCCCCTGCAGAGAAGCTACGTCTTCCTGTTTAGAAAAGCTTAATGCGGAGCGCCTAAGTAATTGCGACAAAGTTCTCAGTGTTGTTAACGCGGCCGGAGATTTCTCATATTGAACCTGCAATTCTTTCAAAATGCGTAATGCTTCAACTCTGGGTCTGCTACGTTCATATCTTCGACGAAGCCACCAAGCGCACAAAACAGTGAGAAAAACAAAAAACACTGCTAAGATCCACCATCCGGGAGCAGGAGGCCACCAGCTTACTGCTGGAGGAAGGTGAATGTCTTTTAAATTTGCGAGTGGATTTTCTGCAGGCATTTTAAGATTGTACGGGAGCAACAAAATGATGATTCATGAGTAACTGCTTAGCTTGGACTATTTTTTTATGCGGATTCCTGATTCATAAATATTTTAAACAGCGGAAACATTGTCAACTGTACTAAGAATGTTCAAACTGACTCTGCAAAGCCGTAATTCCGAGGCTACTCTTTCTTGATGTTGCTCAAAGATGTTAGTGTATATTTGACGTGTTTTTGAGTTCCCGGCATTAACCCAGGCTGTTGTCTTTCCGTCACTCATGGCGTAACGGCCTGAAGTTGGTGTATCTTTTTCTAGAGGATCAGTGATTAAATATGCCTCCACTTGGTTTTGTTTGGAAAGTTGAAACAGATGTTTCTTGCATTCTGCATCAAATCCTGAAAAATCACTAAAAACATAGACTAAACTTCCAGGTTGAACTACTTGTCTAACACGTCTTAGGGCTTCAGCAAAAAGGATATTACTGCTGAAACTCCACTCACCTTCATTCATCCTGTCGACAACCAGATTATGTTCTGTCATTATATTTGACAGTAAACGCAGATAATGACGACGGTCAACCCTTGGTCTAAATTCACGATGCATTTGTTCTGAAAACAATACTCCGCCTACTCTGTCACCTCTGAGAAGTGCCCGCCATCCAAGCAAGGCTGCAATACGTGCCGCCTGCACAGACTTTAATCTCTGACGCGAACCAAAAAACATAGGCAAAGCCTGATCGAGAACCAGCATCACCGGACGTTCACGTTCCTCTCTAAACAATTTTGTATGTGTCCGACCTGTGCGTGCAGTCACCCGCCAGTCGATATGCCGAACATCGTCTCCAGGCTGATAAGGACGTGCTTCCGCAAATTCCATCCCTCTTCCCTTCAGTTTCGTTAAATATGGCCCGCCAAGTGTACTCGCGTTTTTAGGAGACACTGAGGTTACTTTCTTACTTGCGAGTTGAATCAAATCCGGAAGTTCCATTTTTCCAAGCCAGATTCCCTTTTTCTTTAATTGCTGTTTCATTTTATTTTCCAGCCAAAGCGGAATTTTTTCTAGAGGAACTTGGCAGAGGAGTAAGCAGAGCCAATGAACCAAAAACTGCACCGTTCATCAAGTCATAACCCAAACCTATCACGACTGCCTGGAGTACTCGTAAATTCCATTCAGGCGTCAGTTGCAGCAAAATGAAGTGTTGAAGAATTCCTGCCAGAGAGACAACTATAATAAGAATTATTGCGGGTGCGTCAAAATACTTCATAGATTAAAGTTTTATAACAGAACTATGGTACAGGAACTAAAGTAAGTATTTTATTTATTACGTCATC
>JAPKDT010000129.1 GCA_028822475.1 SAR324 cluster bacterium | reverse complement strand
GCGCCCAACTTCCCAGACGCGAAAATCAAGACGAACATCATTCGTATGCTCAACCGCCAAGAACTGAGTCTGCAGATTTGATTCTATTCTTCCGCCTGCAGGCAGCCAATAATATTTTGAAGGAAGTTTTTCCTGAATACGCGTTTTCCAAAAATGGGCGCTCACACGTATAAAACGTGGCGACAGTGCAGGATTGTCAATCCGGAACTGCAGAGTGGCTGTCTTATCTTCAGTTTTAACTGCTGAATCTTTTTTAAGAAAATTTAGCGTCAGGCTCGTCAGTTCTGGAGATGCCCCGCCTGCAATCCGATTTTTCCAGTACAGTCGTTGCATTGCTCCCAGCCAGACAACGGAACGTTTATGATCCTCCAGTTCCCGCCATAGTTTTAACAAAGGCGGTACATCTGTCGGATCACCCAGCATGCCAATCAACATTACAATTTGCCAGGACACATTTTCAGTTTCCGAATTCATGATCGAATTTCGCAGGACAGGCAAACCCCACTCCGGATAAACTAAAAAAGCCCGCATAGCCTGAAATCGTTTTTCCGGAGACTCATCACTCAGCATCGGCAGCCAACGATGTTCAAATGCGTAACGTGCCTGATTTTCAAAAAAAGCATGTGCCGAAGACGCACCCATACCAGCAGCAGACAAAAGGAGGATCAAACTGAATGTGATGCAATAAAGTAGATTCAAATACTTTTTCAAAATTCTGCCTTCCATTGTCGATAGCCGAATTCAATGGCATGAGCCATTTGTTCTTTATAATGCCCTCTGCCAAAACGGGACATCTGCAACTGAAACGCTTCCGGAGCAAAACTCTTCCAACTGCGTTCCATTTTCTCTACTGCTTCAATAAGCGCTTCTACGTTTTGCTCTGCGAAAAATACACCCGTTTGCTCAGTTACTGTTTCCAACGCACCTCCTGAAGCAAAGGCAATCACCGGCGTGTTGCATGCCTGTGATTCGAGCGGTGTGATACCAAAATCATCTTCTCCCGGAAAAACTAAAGCCCGCGCCTGCTGATATAATTCTAACAGTTTTTCATTTGAAAGAGCACCCAGAAACTCAATGTTAGCACCTGCAATCGATCTGCAGTATTCTTCGTCCTGACCACTGCCAGATATTTTAATGGGAAGTTTGAGTTGATTGAAAGCTTCTACCGCTAAATCCACGCGTTTATTTGGAGCAAAAGCTCCTACCATTAGATAATAACCTGCTTTTGTATCTCCTGGTTTAAAGCGTGAAAGATCAACTGGCGGATAAATAACCTGTGATTCACGACCATAATACTCAAGAATCTTTTTTCGTATGTTATCACTGTTACAGAGAAATGTATCAACTCGTTTCGCTGTATTACGATCCCAGCGCTGTAAATAGGGACGTATTAATTCCGCACCAATCCTGACAGGCAATGAAGTCCTAGAGTGGCGAAAATAGGTGTTAAACTGATCCCAGACATAACGCATCGGTGCATGGACGTAGGAGATGTGATAGACCGAGTCATCGTGCTTTACCCCCTTGGCCACACAATGGCTGGAACTCACAATCAGATCGTATGCGCTGAAATCAAACTGCTCTATCGCAGTTGGGAAAAGCGGAAGGTAATGGCGGTATTTTTTCAGTCCAAATGGTAAATGTTGTACAAATGAAGTATGAATCGGCATGGCTTCAATCGTATCGGAAAGCTCCCCCTTTTGGTGAATCAGAGTGTAAAGATCTGCATCTGGAAATAATTCACAAAGCACCTCAAGGCACTTTTCGCCACCACGCATTCCAGTCAGCCAATCATGCACCAGCGCGACTTTACGACCTTCCAGCACGTTAGCAGTCATCCTTTTTCCTTGATTAACTGCGGCAGTAAACCGAGGTGTTTCAATTCAGTATAATGTTCAGGATCCACAGGAGGATGATCCTGCTCATGCTCCCAGGTTGACAAATATGGAACATGCACCGCTTGCGCGCCAATTTGCACAATCGGTACAATGTCAGAGCGCATTGAATTCCCGATCATCATAAAACGGGAAGTTTTAATTTTGTGACGGTTGAGGATTTTACTGTATACTTCTGTAGTTTTATCACTAACTATTTCAACAGCATCAAAAAATTCAGACAATCCGGAACGGGCAATTTTCGTTTCCTGATCAATCAAATCACCTTTGGTGATCAACAGTAGGGAATAATTTCGGGAGAGTTCTTCAACCACTTCACGAACATGCGGTAATAATTCAATCGGAGCAGCTAACATCTCACGGCCAAAATCAAGGATTTGCTTAATTTCATGTCCGCGTACTTCACCATCAGTCAGTTCGATGGCGGTTTCGATCATGGAAAGGATGAAACCTTTTATGCCATAGCCAAAATGCTGCAGATTTTTTATCTGAGTCGCATATAAAGTTTGATCAACAACTTCCTGTCCATGAGACGAAAGCATTTCACGGAACTTTATTTGGGTCATTGTGAAAATAGACTCATTATGCCAAAGGGTATCATCGGCATCAAAGGCAATTACCTCAAACATTTTTTTGTTTGTTGTAATCAGGGCTAAGTTAAAGCAGGAAAGAAAACAGTTGGCAGAAAAGCCGGATCCGTGAATTACGGGAAAAAAGGAGAATAAAGCTTGAGCAGTTTTTCTAAGTTCAGCTTAGGGTGAGATCAAAACCTCACCCAAAAAGCTTTACAAATGATGGCACTGACGCTCCTCAACTAACATCTCGTTTAAAGAGTCACGCATAACGTTGATCATGATCAAGTCTCTGCGCGTCTTTGCCGATGACTCCAAGAGATCTAGTCCCAGACCTATTGAAATGTCTTGCTGAGTCAAGTCTTCCAACTGCAAAACTATATGCTTAAGCGAAGAATTCATCTTCCTCCTTACGGCTTCAGGTTAACCGGGTATTAGCTGTTCGATTCACTGTGAACCGTACTCGCTAAAAGTTCTACTCCGGTGTACCGCTATCCTAATGCAGTTACTATGCCTCCGATAATTGTTTTAAAAGACGTGCCATTTCAATCGCGCAAATTGTCGCGTCACGGCCCTGGTTACCAGCTTTTGTCCCAGAACGTTCAATGGCTTGTTCAATGGTATCCGTAGTCAGGAGACCAAAACTAACCGGTATTCCGGTTTCTAGTGAAGCGCTTGCAATTCCACTTGAAGCATTTGCACAGACATAATCGTAATGTGACGTTGCTCCACGAATCACTGCGCCCAGGCAGACAACAGCGTCATATTTACCACTGGCGGCCAGTGTTTTTGCGATTAGAGGAAGTTCAAAAGCTCCCGGCACACGTACGACTGTCACCTTATCTTTACTCCCACCGTGACGAGTAACTGTGTCAAGCCCGCCTTCCAGCAAACGCTCACAGACAAATTCATTAAATCTTGCTACAACAAAGGCTATTTTCAGCTCTGCTGCAAGTAAATCACCCTCAATTTGAAACATCTTTCTCCTCTTGCTTTAGTTTGTTCTCAATCAGTTTACAGCAAAAACTAGGCTGATTTTTCAAAATCTCTGAGCATCTTATAATGAAAGATGCCTGTATCATGCTTATCACTCCAGTAAAAACGAAGCGCGTAATTGCCCACATATTCACTTTTCAGTGGTCGAATATCCTTAGGAATAGTGTTTGAATCTAAAGTTTTCTCACCACTGAGCTCATCAATACAACCCGCGCAAGGACATGCATCACGTAGATCAAGGTAACTTATGTGACTTTCATGACCATCCTGCCAGAGGATGTAAATATCATCTGCTAAAATAATTTTTTCTGGTTTGGCTTTTTTCTTTACTTTAAGCATAGTAGTCTAAGCAATCGATAAGAACATTAATTAATATTATTTCTGGTTTCATAAAATTGAATTTCCTGCTAATTTACAACAATTGAAAGAACAACTCAAGCATTCGTTCGTACAACAACATTTGCTTTGATGAAGAAATATTTATATAATTTCAACCTGATTTAAGCAAAAGTATGGCGGAAGCAACAGAATCAGCAAAGCAAAAACCGGTAGCAAAATTCGGAAACGATGAAGGTGCTTTCCTCGATACCGTTAAGAAGGCTCCTGAAGAGACACAGCAACAATTCCAAGCAGTCTCATCCAAAGGAGATTCTCTGAAAATAGTGGGAGAGGAAGTGCTCAACTCCAAATCAAAAGATGAGCTGAAATCTAATCTGCCTAAAGCAATTGTAGTGAAGAAAAATCTAAAAAAAGATGTTGAAATACTCTATGAGAGTTTTAAAAACTTTGAAAAAACACACGCTAATCCAAATGAAGTACAAGAATTCAAACATGCGTGCAACACTTTGATTAGGACCGCACAAAAATCACACAGCGCAATCAAAGACAAAGTTTATACAATTTACGATAAAAAAAAATAATTCCCTTCCCTGCTATATTTTTACTTCCATTCCATGGATTCCGGAAAACTTATCACTTTTGAGGGCCTTGACGGCTGCGGCAAAAGCACCCAGTTGGAAAAAGCAACAGACTGGTTGAACGCGCAGGGTTACTCTGTTCTCAAAACGCGTCAACCTGGCGGTACAATAATCGGCCAGCAAATACGGAGTATCCTGCTCAATCCGGAACATGAAGAACTTCAGCCGGAAAGTGAATTACTGCTCTATCTAGCAGATCGGATACAGCATCTCCAGGAATTAATCCTGCCGGCAAAAACTGCTGGAAAAATTGTTCTGTGCGATCGTTTTCATGACTCAACCGTTGCCTACCAGGGTTACGGCAGGGGTTTGAATTTAAACAGTATTGAATCCATTGTTGCACACTGCATCAAACCTTATGCACCTGATTTAACCATCCTGCTGAATATATCTCCGGAAACAGTTGCTTCACGTCTTGAACGCAGACAGGAACATGCAGAAAAAGATCGGCTCGATTTAGAATCATTAAGTTTTTTCAAACGTGTTGCTCAAGGTTTCCAGGAGTTGGCTGCAACAGAACCGGATCGTTTTATCTGCATCAACGGTGAGCAGGACATTAAGGATATCCATCTGCAAATTGTCAACATTTTACAGCAACGTCTCCAACTGTCTTAAAGGAGTCAACCAATCCCAAGCCAATGAAAAAGGAATAAGATGAGAAGTACGATCTTTCAACAGCCTCTTGAGTATCAACTTGAAGTTGAAGGAGAGAACTGGGATCAGGGCGGTGTTATAAAAGGTAAACTTCGTGTGCATAACATGAGTACTGCCGCCGTAACTGTTAAAACGGTTCAGCTTATACTGGCGCACGGTCTAATAAAAGCGATCAAGGAAAAGGGAGATATTGGCTGGGAAATTCAGGAAGAACTTGTAATCGCTCAAGAGCTTTCACTGAAATCTGGAGGAGAGCAGAGCTTCGATTGGAGTTTTAATTTATCAACAGACTGTCCGATTACGGACAAACAGGGAGGTTTGTTTTTGCTTTTTGGCGGAGATGACGTTCTCTCTGCAGGCGGCAGTCTGAATTTGAAGATACAACTGCATCCCATCCTGCAAAACTTTCTGCAAACTTTTACAACGCAATTTCGTTTCTTGGAAAAATATCAAAAACGAAAAGCGGAATGGACCGAGGTTAAACTTGTTCCGCCCGATTCACGTGAGTTTCCAAACATGGATTATGTTTATTGTTTCCTGAGGATAAATCAAGAACAGTTGGATGCACACTATCGTTTCAAAATGAGCGGACTCGGACGTAGCGGTCAACAAATGACAATCACAAAAAAGAATCGGGAAATTGAACAGAGCATCTCTCAGGAAAACTATCTTCAGCCGGGAGGATTCCCTAATCGTGCCTGTTTTCGTGAAAACATTGATCAAGCCCTTAATATTGCCAGACCGGAAGTGATATTTTAAGCTCTGTTTTAAAAGTGATCCCGCAGATAGATCAGCGTGTATAAGGCTGATCCAGTACAAACTCCAAATCAGCAGTTCCCAAAGATATTAAACCTAGTGAACGACCTATTATTTCTCCGGGAACGGATTGAAAAGGCTGGTTGTTTTTGTCAGTCAAAATAC
>JAPKDT010000128.1 GCA_028822475.1 SAR324 cluster bacterium | reverse complement strand
ATAAAAGTGAGTTGCTGGAAGTCTGTGAAGAACTGGACATGCGGCTTAAAGGTAATTTTACGACTTTGAATTATGGCTGGGGAAAAGGAGGATATTTCTTCAATTTTTTTTTAGTGAGCGGAACAGGAATCTATTTCAAACCTAAAAGTTCACTTCGACTTTCTTTCGACTAAGCTTAAGAAACGTGCTCGGGGAGCATTATGCTAACATGATAAACTGGACACTGTACTAGACTTTGACGCGTTCCGCATATTCACCGGTTCGAGTATCAATTCTAAGTTGATCTCCTTCATTGACGAATAAAGGCACATTTACGCTGTAACCGGTGGACACTACAGCTGGTTTAGAAGCTCCTGTAACGGTGTTTCCTTTTTCACCTGGAGCAGTTTCTGTAACTTCCAGAACAACGAAATTGGGCAAGCTTATTCCGATTGAACGGCCCTTGAAAAAACCAACTTCAATCAGCATATTTTCTGTCAAATAATTCGCGGCGTCACCGACAGCGTTGCTGTCCAGACTCACCTGTTCGTAGTTGTTATTATCCATAAAATGGAAATCACCATCATTATACAAATACTGCATTTCTCGGTCTTCTGTATCAGCAGGTTTGAGTTTTTCTCCAGACTTGTATGTGCGGTCAAGTACTGCGCCGGTTATCATGTTACGGATTTTAGTCCGTGTAAATGCTGTTCCTTTACCAGGTTTAACAAACTGAAATTCCACAACAACAAATGGATCTCCATCCATCTCAAACCGCAGTCCTTTTCTAATATCGGATGTCTCGTACACTTATATCCTTTCGGTGAAAATTGACTAAATTTAGGATTTTTTCAGTAACTAAACAAAATCAACTGCTGATAAATCACTACTAATTATTAGTCTGACTCAAGCCTGTCTTCATTTGCTTATGAATCACTATTAAATTATGATCGTTAGCTTAAATCAATCGGCTTAACAAATCGAGTTTATTCTGGCTGATTCCTGTGCCAAAACTTAGCCTAAAATGTGGATGGTGGTCTTCCTTTGAGAGCTGGTTTGTTATGCCAAAAGCGCTTTCGAATGATGTTGAATATGATCTTCCATAAAAGTTGCAATGAAATAATAACTGTGATCATATCCACTTTGTAAACGGGCGGTCAATTTTTGATTCCGCTTTTCGCAGGTTTTGCGGAACAATTCAAAGTTGAGTTCTTTTTCCAGAAACGGATCGTCACCGCCTTGATCGATCAATAAAGGAATTTCAAGTGTTGAACTTTGAATCAATTCATTGGCATCATGTTTTTTCCAGACCTCCCGATTTTCACCGAGATAATTTGCAAATATTTTTTCGCCCCACTGACATTTACTTGGCGCACAGATTGGCGAAAAAGCGGAAACTGAACGGAAATGTCCGGGATTTTTTAAGGCCAAAGTCAGCGCACCATGTCCACCCATGGAGTGTCCGAAAATGCTCTCCCGTTCTTCCAACACCGGAAAATTTGAGCGGATTATTTCCGGAAGTTCCTGCATGATGTAATCCTCCATGCGATAGTTGGTGGACCATTTTTCTTCAGTTGCGTTGATGTAAAAACCCGCTCCGCTTCCCAGATCATAAGCTTCATCCTCACCTTCAACTCCCGCCCCGCGAGGACTGGTGTCCGGAGCAACCAACATTATTCCGGATTGCGCCGCGTATTGCTGTGCTCCGGCTTTAGTGATAAAATTTTCATGATTACAGGTCAACCCGGAAAGCCAATACAAAACAGGGACAGCTCCAGATTCAGCTTGTGGAGGTAAAAATACTGAAAATTTCATTTCTCCACCGCAACTTGCTGATGGATGGCTGTACATTTTTGTCCATCCACCAAAATTTTTACTTTCGTTGAGCTGCTCAATTTTAAGGTCTAACATTGCCGGGCTTGAAATAGGTTAAAACAGAATGACGGAACGGATACTTTTCCCTTCGTGCATCAAGTCAAATGCTCTGTTGATGTCATCCAAAGGCATGGTGTAGGTCACGAACTCGTCCACTTTAACATCGCCTTTCATGTACATTTCAACGTATCCCGGAAGTTGGGAACGTCCCTTCACTCCGCCGAAAGCGGAACCACGCCAGACGCGTCCGGTGACTAACTGAAAGGGTCTAGTCGAAATTTCTTGTCCAGCCCCGGCGACACCGATAATAATTGATTCGCCCCAGCCTTTATGACAACATTCCAGTGCCGAGCGCATCAAATTGACATTACCCACGCATTCAAATGAGTAATCCACTCCGCCGTCAGTCAATTCTACCAGTACATCCTGAATCGGTTTGTCATAGTTTTTGGGATTCACAAAATCAGTTGCGCCGAGTTGACGCGCAAATTCTTCTTTACTTTCATTTATGTCCACTGCAATGATACGTTCCGCTTTTGCTAAAACAGCACCTTGAATTGCGCCCAAGCCTACTCCACCCATACCAAAAACCGCCACAGTAGCGCCAGCTTCAACTTTTGCAGTATTCAAAACGGCTCCAATTCCGGTGGTAATTCCGCAACCGAGTAAGCACACTTTTTCCAAAGGTGCTGCCGAGTTTATTTTTGCAATCGAAATTTCCGGTAAAACGCTGTATTCGGAAAATGTCGAAGTTCCCATATAATGAAAAAGAATTTTTCCTTTATGTGAAAAACGTGAGGTGCCGTCCGGCATTAATCCTTTGCCCTGCGTTAAACGGATAGATTGGCACAAATTAGTTTTTCCTGATTTGCAGAATCGGCACTCTCCACATTCCGGAACATAAAGCGGAATTACATGGTCACCAACCTTGACACTGTTGACTCCCTCACCAATTTCTTCAACCACCGCTCCACCTTCGTGGCCAAGAATGGAAGGAAAAATACCTTCCGGATCGTCTCCTGAAAGTGTGAATGCATCTGTGTGGCAAACTCCGGTGGCCACGTTCCGGATCAATACTTCTCCGGCTTTCGGACCTTCGAGATCGACCAGATCAACTTCCAGCGGCCTTCCTGATTCCCAGGCAATTGCGGCACGTGATTTCATGACTTACTCCTGCTAAAATATTTAGTATTATATAATTACAAAATATATGTAAAATAATCTGCGTAAATTATTGTCTCCAGATGGTTTCTTTTGATCATTTAAATTATGCTTTAATAATGTTATAAAGACAAATAAATATTTATTACAGTTGCTGAAATTCATGTCTCAAACCGTCATCTCACGTATAGCACCCACACCAAGTGGTTTTCTCCATCTGGGCAATGCTTTTAATTTTTTGTTGACTGCATTACTTGTAGATTGGGAGGGTGGACATTTACATCTCAGGATTGATGATCTGGATGGACCTAGAGTTGAGCCTTCTTCTGTGGAAGATATTTTTGTACAGTTGGAATGGTTGGGCATAGACTACGATTCAGGACCTTCAGGGCCCGATGAATTATTTAAACAATACTCACAACAACTGCGCAGGGAGAAATATTCCGCGGCACTTGAAATTCTCCGCAATTCCGGAATCTTATATTCCTGCGAATGTTCCCGTTCCGAAATTAGAAAATTGTCACCCGTTGGAAATTATCCTGGAACCTGCCGGCTAAAAGAACTGGATTTGATGCAAGATAGTCTTCCCTGGAGAGTTCAGGTTCCTGAGCAAACTTATGTGAGGTTCAAAACATTTACAAACAAAGTTGAGAAAATAAATGTAGATCAGATAATAGGTGATTTCGTAATCAAACGGCGAGACGGGTTGCCGGCTTACCAGCTTGCGTCTCTCATGGATGATCTGGAACTTGGGGTCAATCTTGTGGTAAGAGGGGAGGATTTACGGGCTTCCACAGCCGCACAACTTTTTCTCGCGCAATGCTTAAATGATCAAGTTTTTCCAGCAGCTCGTTTTATACATCATCAGTTAATAAACGACAATTCAGGAAACAAACTTTCAAAATCCGCGGGAGCTTTTTCGCTGACAAGTCTACGTGAAAAACATCAATCCCCATTGTGGATTTACCAGGAAACCGCAAAGTCACTCAGGCTTCCTTTTCAGCATATTCGGACACTTGATGATTTAAAAGAAGTCTTCAGGAACACTATTCAAAAAAAGGACGGTTTTGAAAACCTGCTCAAACAAGGGAAATAAACTTAACTGTGAAATTCAACTTCTAGAATTTCGATTTCAATTTTACCTTTGGGAATTGGAATGCTGAGAGTATCTCCGACAGACTTGCCGATCAGCGCACGGGCAATTGGTGAGGAAACTGATATCTTATTTTTCTGCAGATCAGATTCGTCTGCGCCTACAATCTGATAGTTGCTTTCTTCATCAGTATCAACGTCCACAAAAGAAACCGTTGCCCCAAACAAAACCTTTTCTCCAGACAGTTTAGTAATATCAATTACATTGGCGAGAGCCAGCTTTTCATTTAACTCCTGAATTCTACCTTCGATAAAGCCCTGTTGTTCTTTGGCGGCATGGTATTCCGCATTTTCCTTTAAATCACCATGCTCCCTTGCAGTTGAAATAGCATTTATCACCGCAGGACGGTCTTTGCTGGTTAATTGTTTGAGTTCTGTTTTCAAACTTTCGTATCCCAGTGGGGTCATCGGGTAAGACTCACTCATGTAAAAAAATTATAGAAGATTAAAAGATATGTAAAATAAGCACTGACAGGCAGCTTTTTGAACATCAAAAGTTTATAAGATAAATGGAGGAAGGCAAAAAATCAAGTTGTGAAAATCAACGCAGATTAGGTAGCAGCAAATCGTATTGATTATGGTATACAGCGATTATTTCACCACTGCCGTCATCAGGCAGGTTGCGGCGAATAACGCGTGCTAAAGAGGAATTCATTTCCTCCAGATTCTGCATTGCAAAGTAGTGAGAGGCCCTTCTGTCCCAGCACTTCTTTACCTTCCGGGAATGGTGAACAGAATCCGAGGCTGCGTAAAATGCCTGATATAATTGATTGTCACTGCGTTCCTCAAAAAACAATGCTAAACCGGACTTGGCATCTTCATGTAGATTAAAGGCTTTTTCGATGACAGAATCTGCACAAGATAACGGACCTGTAGCCTCTTTCGAAAAACCAAGTATTTGTGAACATCCGGAACTTAAAAAAAGAATCCCTGCAAAAAGCGTCAGACAGGCTGTTTTAGATGGTAATTTATACATTTTCCTTAATTTGTAATTATGTTGAAAAATATAGCATTTTAATAATATGGGTACAACAATAATTGAAAAATTATTTCATGTGCAAACAAATTATGCTTGACGCAGCACCAAAAATAATAAAACAGTGTGATTTAGCATGAAGCAAAATTCTAGTCTCGGTGAACACTCAAATATTATTATGATTTGAGACTATTCAGGAGGCATATTATTAGTTTCGGCAATTTTCCATAAAACTTTAGTACAAATTTGCTGAATTTACATTTCAACCAATAGTGATGTTCAACTTCGCTAAATTTTCCACTTCACCTTCCAGTTTATCACCTTTCTTCAGTGGCCCTACTCCAGCCGGAGTACCAGTATAAATTAAGTCACCTGGACACAATTCGAAAAAACCGGACAGGCTTGAGACAACTTCCGCTACAGACCATATCATTTCTGAAATATCTCCTTGCTGCCGTAATTCTCCATTAACAGACAGAGTGATTTTTCCACGTTCAAAGTGCCCAACTTCGCTGACAGAATGAACGGCGGAGCAAGGTGCGGAATTATCAAATCCCTTTGCGGTTGCCCAAGGACGGCCTTTCTTTTTAGCCTCTGACTGAAGATCACGACGAGTCAAATCCAAACCTACCGCATAACCAAACACATAATCCAATGCATCTTCTGTTAAAATATTTGTACCTTTTTTTCCAATCGCAATGACAAGTTCGATTTCATGGTGCAAGTTCTCCGTCGCTAAAGGGAATGGCAACCGCGTACCTTCCGGACAAACAGCGTCTGCCGGTTTGCTGAAGAAAAATGGAGCTTCCCGTTCAGGATTTGCACCCATCTCCCTGGCGTGATTCGCGTAATTCTGACCTACACAATAAATTCTGTGTACTGGGAAAACATCTGTTGTTCCTGCTACCGCAACTGACGGT
>JAPKDT010000127.1 GCA_028822475.1 SAR324 cluster bacterium | reverse complement strand
CCGCTGTATTTTGCTCCATCCATTTGACCTTCGGTATAACCTGTAACATATATTTGTCCTGCTCTACCTATTGCTAAAGCTAAGGGACGTTCGTTTTCCGGAGTACCAAACTGCCTCAGCCAGAGCAGTACCCCCGCTGAATCAAACTTTGCTAAAAACACATCTTCTTTACCTGAGTGAAACTGACCTTCGAGGCTGCTATCTGTAAAACCACCAACCAGTAAATCACCTGCGGGAGTCCATACGGCAACTGTGCTTTGTTCAGAATTCGTACCTTTCAATATGTACGTCCATTGTTGTTTACCTGCAGAATTGTAATTTACGACAAACGCATCGTGCTTTTCTGCTTCGTCATCATCGGCACCAGCGCTTTGCGGAAGTTTTCCCACAACCGCTACGGCTTCTGCGTCCTTAGTTGCCAACGCGGTTGCTGATTCATCAAGTGCAGTTCCAAAGGATCTGCTCCAGAGTTTTGGACCTTGCTGTGAAATTTTAAGCAGGAAAATATCTGTGCCACCTTTTGATTTTTTGCCATCCAGCGACTGCTTCATATTTCCGCTGATATACAGGCCATTTTCTGTATCGGCTGCAATTGCGCGGATATTGAGTCCAAGACTTAGTTCGGTACCCCAGCTTTTTTCACCGTTTTTACGGATTTTCAAGATATTGAAAGGGGTTGCAGCAGGAATGAAAATATGACCGTCCTTATCCATTGCCAATCCATTTCCCGGGGCCTTCCCGGGGAGTTCAATTATTTTAGAAAATATTTTTTTACCGTCCATACTGTAAGCAGCAAGGATCACAACCGAACTGCCTTCTTCTTTAGAATAAGCACTCAAGCGAAGTTGAGTTGCTTCTTTTATCTGCAAAACTGCTGCCGTTACTGACCTTCCAAATCCAGCCTGCTGAATCCAATGCTGAAATCCGTTCGGCGAATATTTTGCTAAAAACAAATCTTTTTCATCACCGCTTTCATCAGCACTGGTTAGTCCTGCCAGATAGATATTACCTTCCAAATCAACAGCTACGGCAAAACCGATATCATCACCGGTAGTCCCAATTTGCTGACTCCATGAAGTCTGGAATCCTGGCTTGCCTGCGATTTCTTTTTTTAATGATACACCTTGTATGCTTTTAATATCAGTTCTCAAACGAATTTGATGAAACTTTTGTACAGCATATATTCCTGCGGGAGATAAGACGATATTTTTTAAATCACCTTTAAGCTCAAGTGGATTCATGCGTATACAGCGTTTGAAGTCACTCGTGCTGATCTGTATTGTTCCAGAACACTCTGTGTCTTTGGTATTCACACTGAGCGTCAAAGAATCCAAGGGTTTACTAAAAGATAAAGTTATTTTCGCGTTACGTTTAACTCTGCTGGCATTGTCTGCAGGTTCAACCGAGACAAGTATAGGAACTTCGAGCGAATTTGTTTCAGATTTTTCAACCGGTACAACAACTGCTCCTCCGCATCCGAACAAAAAAAAAGTAAACTGAAATAAAACAAAAAGTACTGAAGCAGAAAATGTGAAGTTGAAATTTACAAAATGAGACATGTGTCTTTTTAGTTCTTCGAAAATTAATGTGGTTCCTTACTATGCGATTTTACTGTAAGCTTGTCAACGTTTGAAGCTGAGGATAAAAACTGTCTTCTAATGCAACTATTTTAAAGAAGAACAGATGATAACAACTGAAGGTCTTTACGCAAATAAATCGAACAAAATCCCTGTGTTTACGTTAAAAATATTTTACCTGCGGAGTTGGCTGTTATTCTGCTTAATATTGCTTCCTTCCGTAACTCTTCTTCAAGCCGGAGCAGATAATTCAGAACCTGTGCAGAGCTCAGAATCTCAGCTTCTGTTGTCTCTCTGGGAACAAGCTCTTGAACATCAACTCTCTCAGCACCCATACTGGCTGAAGCTTTTGCATTTTTACTCATTTGCAGAATCAGTCGGCCAATGGAGTTTTAAAAGTGATGTGGAAAGCAGCGGTTTTTTCCTGTCCGCTAAAGGTAAAACAGATCCGCAAGCTGAACTTAAAGCCACTATAAAAGCGCTCCTCGCTCCTGCCGGTAATGATCCCAATCAACATGCTCGCTGCAAGTTTGTTGCCCGTTTTAACTGGCTCCGGAGCAAACTCGATTTATCGGTACTACCAAAACAGGCATGTCCCCTTTTTGAACGTTGGGCAAATTTAGAGGAAGCCAGTGGAATAAGCATAGTCTTCGTCTCTGCTTATTTGAAAAATCCTGCTTCAATATTTGGACATTTACTCATCAAATTCAATTCAACCAACAGCCTTTTTGGTCACTCGCTCCTCAGGCCTACTTTGAATTACGGTGCAAAGATCACTCCCGGCGATAATCCGTTTATGTATGCTTTAAACGGATTATTCGGAGGTTATGAAGGTAGTTTTACGGATGAACGTTTTTACAATTATAATCATATTTATGGAGAGAACGAATTACGCGATTTGTGGGAATATCCGCTTAATTTTACTATACAAGAACGGCAGCGTGTGACTTACCATGCATGGGAACTGCTGCAGAATATTAACTTTAATTATTATTTTTTTCTCGATAACTGTGCTTATCGAATGGCGGAACTGTTGGCAATGGCGTGGGACGATGCTGCCCGGATCAATATTTCCGGGGCACTATGGTCAGTTCCGTTGGATGTTGTATTTAAATTGCAAAAGTTCAACAAAGGAAGCAGACAGCAACCTTTACTGGGGATTCCACGCTTGATACCATCAAGACAAAGAAAATTGCAGCAGAGGGTATCTCAATTGAGTGAACTGGAACAAGCTCAATTGAAGTCACTGATTGAAACAACGGATTATTTGGATTCAGAGAAATTTCTCAGTTTTCCAGAAAAATCACAGGCTCGAATTGTTGACGCTATGCTGGATTATCTGCAGTATGAAAAAAAGGGGAAGTTCACTTTGCACCAGCAAAACGAACTTAACAAACTACTTCTGTTGCGCAGTTCTCTGCCGATTCTGGAGACTAAGGCGGATGCAGAGGTTCCTCAAGCTCCAACGGAAGGTAATCCTCCAACGAGATTTCGGTTTGGCACAATTTTCAATGCGTCTTTGGGGCCGGCGCTTGAAGTTGGAAGCTGGGGAAATTACCACGATTTGCTTGGAAATGAATCCGGCCACTTGCAAAATGCTGAAGTTGTAGGGTTGGATTTGCATCTGCAGATCCGAGAAACTTCTTTTGAAGTAACGCAATTCCAATTATTTAATATTCAAAAGTATACTCTCAGTCCTAGCGGAATTCCAGGAGATTTTGACTGGTCATGGCGTGCCCGCGCAGCTTGGGAACGTGAAAATTACAGTTGCTTAGCCTGTCGTCAATTTAGGATGATCGGAGGTTTTGGCGCATCAATTTCATTAACCGGAAATGATCTGGAATACGCTTTTGTAGATTTATTTGGAGAAACCTCAACAGATCTCCGGTCAGGAGTAACGTTAGGTTATGCACCTCATCTAGGAGTGACTTGGAGTCCTTTGGATCTCTGGAAGATTAAACTTGAAGGAGGTTTGTTTAAAAGTGTCTTCGGACCAAAAAAAGATTATTTCCGTGGTAGTTTTAAGCAACGTCTGAGTCTTGCTCAAGACTGGGACATTCGTCTGGAAATGGCACAACTGGAAACCGTGGAAGGAGCGATAGCTCTACATTATTATTGGTGAGAAAAACCACTCCCTATCTAGTCAATTTAATTTTCGGAGGCTCCATCATGTCGTAACAGCAGCGGATTTTTGAGATTCAATTTTCCTGTGGAAATCTGATAAATGAGTCCGCTGCCATGCATAGAGTGTCCCTCACGGATCATCCTCAAAGGTTTAGGTATTGTCAAAGTGTCTTTTTTTGCATCATAGATCGCTGTCTCGGTAAAAACTTCTGATCCGTCATCACGAAGTAGCACTACATTGCCTGAAAGTGTTACTCGGTTATCGTGCCTTTCAATCAGACCCTGATCTGCAGTTATGACAAGATCGATCTTATGCGACGAATTATTTGCTGTCTCAGAAAAATTTGCTGAGGACTTTGTGGTAGAGTTGTCTTGAGCATAAACCCAGATTTTGACCTGCTCAATTCGCATTCGCTTGGACTTTTCTGAAATAAGCGCTCGCTTACCTATGAGCTTCCATTTCTTACGCTCCATTTGGTAGTCATTAACAGTAATCTGGTACAAATCCAAAACACCTTTTTCTTCAAAAGGTTTAATTTGCTCAGGCTGGCTGAAAGAGAAAAAGTAATACACTGCCCCCGCAAGAGCACCAAGCAGTAGAAGAACCGCGAGTTCTTTACGGTTATCACGCAGAAAGGACGAGTAGGTGTGAATGTCCTGATTTTCCATGGAGAGTTGGAGAAATTGTTCAGAAACGGAATGCGTAAATCGGAACTTCCAACTTAGTTGGATCAGGTTTTACTGAACGTGTGTAAAGCGGCATCATCTCTGTTTCAAGAAAAGCGGCATTTTGCGGCTGCGGTTGAAACTTTGGAGCAGGAAGTTGGAGCAGGAACGATTTGTCAAAGCTCAGTCCGCTTACCACAAGATAAATTCCCAGACCATAACCGAGTACTCCACCGATCGTTGCTGCCGAAATCAGTGATTCACGCACACTAATTCCAGAAACTAAATGGTAAGAAAAACCCATTGCCGAACCCCATGCTGAACCCCAAAGTGTGTTCCAGAAAACAGAATACATCACAGGCTTTTTAGCTCCAAGAGATTCTAAACCAGCTTCCTGTGCGGAAACAAAGGGAAGATTTATGCATCCCAATAAAACAAATATTACAAATATTTTTTTGAACCTGAGTCTCATTTATTTAGTTCAAGTGAAATTTTCAAACTTACTAAAACCTAAATCCGAAGATTGGTAGTTTGATAACTTGGACAGACAAAATGTCTTCCGGATAAACAATTGATCTGTGAATCGGCCTTGAAAGATCATCCTGTCCCAAAAGTTGATCAAGATTATCCGGCAGTGTGTTTTCCCGCGGGACAATAATCGCATTCTGCAGCATATAAAAGCCAAATAACGCGCCCAGGGCAGTGCCGGCAATAAATCCGTTTGTTACTGTACTTCTCAAGGGGACACCAGGATTTAGAGGGTCCATGAACCATACCACAACCCCCAACCCTGCACCTAAGACGCCTCCCCCTAGAGTGTAGCCCAATTCCTGTTTCATCAGCAAAGGCCCTGTTTCCTGAGCCTGTGAGGTCACAGTGATCAGTAAAAGCAAAAAAAACGGGATAATCCATTTTGTTTTCCAGCGTCTGACTTTGATCTTTTCAGAAAAACAGATCGGATTTGTATTTATAGGAATATCCGCTACTGAGAATTCCATCATGTGTATTTCTCGAATTTTATAATACCAAATATTAGTGTACCATTATAAATACAATTAACTAAAAAAACATAGTTCAACTCAGTTTTTCTGAGATTGAATGAGAATTGCATTTAGGCTTCTGTTAATTTATTTACTTATTGAGCGAAACTTACTATTATTAAAATATTTTTAAATTAATCGTCTTCTTTATGTTTTGCCATCCCTCCGTTCGACGGATCGTGATAGTGCTGACAGCACTTTTGTTTGTAGTACTATCTGTAGTTGATCTCTCTGCACAGAACTTTGACGATGATCCCCTCGGATTAAACGGAGGTGATGAGTTCGGTTTTGAACAGTTCGGAGATGATGGATTCCAGGGCAGTGACTTTGGTTCGGATGGGTTACAGGGTTTTGGAAACCAGCCCGGACAAGATCCCCAAGACCCTTTCGATTCTCAATTTGATTCCGGTAACAATTACCTTGATGAAGGCGCGTTCTCTGATGAAACTGAGTCAACATTGAAGGATGATCTACTTGTTCGTCGTGAATTATTATCAAAAGAAGGAAAAGAAGCTCCCTCAAATCTTGGTTATGGTGCAGGTACAGGATTGATGATGGGTACATGGTTCGCGTTTATTAGAAAAGAAACCAACACCCGTCAACAATTCCGCACAATTGGCACAAGCACTGTACTTGGTGCTTTAGTCGGAGTCATGTTAGGTACACGCAGTGTCTGGGATCCTGGCGCCCCTCGACCGGAAGAGATTTCGGAACCTACCGGATTTATCCAAACTCCCTCAGGCTGGCTTTTTGCCCAAAGCGGAGACGAGTTAAAAATTGCCTACCGTTGGAAGTTTTAGAAACACTTACGCCAAATAAAACCTCAGGAG
>JAPKDT010000126.1 GCA_028822475.1 SAR324 cluster bacterium | reverse complement strand
CGGGACATCTTTTGGAATAGGCGCAAGTTGTGAAGCATCCACCACCACCGATTCCGCAAAAGCTCCGGTGCGAAGTCCTTGCGTGATCGGTTTGCCGTCTAAAGTCCGCAGCGGAGATTGCTCATCTAACGGGAATGTCGTTTCGCAGCGGACTTTATCACCCTGCGAACAGTAGTGACATGTACCACAGGAACGGATCAGTGTTACCAAAACATGGTCACCGGCGTTAACAGTAGTCACACCCTCACCTACGCTTTCCACAACTCCGGAAGCTTCGTGTCCATAAACCGCCGGAAGATCTCCACCCCACGCCCCTTCTGCGTAAAGGATATCACTATGGCAAATGGCGCAGGCTGCCAGTTTCACCTGTACTTCACCAGTTCGTGGAGGCAGAAGTTCAACTTCCTCGATTACAAGTGGTTTTCCAAATTCACGACAAATTGCTGCTTTCATGTATCAGTTTCCTTTCCAGACAGGTTCACGTTTTTCAGCAAAGGCCAATGCTCCTTCTTTAAGATCTTCAGAGCGGTTGACAGCTTCTACTGTGGCGCATGCATCATGGACTGCAAAGGCTTCGTTTTCAGAAACCGATTCAGTCATCCGTAAAACCTGCTTAAGAGCCGGATAAAGTAAAGGTGGTCCAGCAGCCAGAGTATCAGCAATTTCGCGGGCTTTGGCCAATCCTTGACCTTTAGGGACAATGTGGTTGACCAGTCCCCAGTGTTTTGCTTCTTCTGCATCCATCCAGCGTCCGGTCATCATAAACTCGACGGCAACATGATATGGAATACGCCGGCGCAGCTTGACTACTCCGCAATCAGGAAGCACCCCGACTTTTATTTCAGGAAGGGCGAAAGTGGCGTGTTCTTCGGCAACGATGATATCGCAGCCCAGCATGATTTCAAATCCTCCTCCGCAGGCAATTCCATTAACCACGCAAATCACAGGCTTGTCAAAATTTCGTGGATAGTTCAAACCTCCAAAACCTCCTGATCCATAATCAGAATCGGATGCTTCTCCGGATTCAGCAACATTCTTCAAGTCCCAACCAGCGCAAAAAAACTTTTCACCTTTGCCTGTGATAATACCGAAACGCTGTTCTGGATTGTCACGAAAGGCTTCCCACATTTTGTTCAGTTCACGACTATCTTCTGCACTAATAACATTGGCTTTACCTTTGCCAAGAGTAATTTCCAAAATAGAACCTCTTGGGTTTAGCATAAATGGTTTCTCTGCCATCATTTCTCCTTCATATATATGCGACTTTCCAATTAAACAGTTTCTCTCATGAGAGACAAGGTCAATGGATTGACTGTTATTAAAATTGTTGTGGTATGTTACAGTTGCTTTGAATGTTCCGCAAGTTTTTGAATAAAAAACAACTTTCAAATAAAATTGATGAGTGCATCCACGACAATCACACCTTTTCCACGGGGACGCACGATTAGCGGATTGATGTCACAACCAGCCAAACGTTCGGAATGACGTTCGACGAATTCTGCAAGTTTGAGAACTGCTACAACCAAGGCTTCAGTATCGCCTTCGGGATTGCCACGCCAGCCTTTCAGCAAGACATTTATCCGTAATTTTTCAATAGCTTGAGAGACTTGTGATTCCGAAACTGGAAACAGCAATGAGACCGAATCTCTAAGTAATTCAGTTAAAATTCCCCCTGCACCTAGAGTCAAGGTCGGACCAAATTGCGGATCAACTGAAACACCAAGAATTAATTCCGCGACTCCGTCAGTAATCATTTCCTCAACAATAAAATATTCAGCGATTCTGGACATTCCGGCCGCGGCTTCAATAACTTCCGGAATATTTTTAAGGTTTACAGCAACTCCACCGTGCTCTGTTTTGTGTGATATTTCAGGAGCAACCACTTTAAGTACCAGCGGGAAACCAATTTCTTCTGCTGCTACAGAAACTTGTTCCTCGGACGCTAAACGACTTAACGGGACATCAAATCCATGCTCCGCCAGCATCTCTTTTGATTCGCTTTCAGTCAATGTGCGGAAATTCAAAGTGTCCCGAATTGGTGGAATAATTTCCGGCAGTGACCATTCGCTCCAGGCTTTACTTATTTTCGCTGCATGCTGCAAAGCCTCCAGCGATTCTACAAGTCCCTGCAGTGGTGCTACTCCGGCTCTTAAGCATTTTTCACGTGTAGACTTCGACAAACTTTCCGGAAGGGATGAAAGCAAGGCAGCGTGTCCGGAGGTGGGATTTTCTTTTACGGCATCGAGCAAGATGTCAATCGCGCGGTCAAAAGATTCTGTATCTGCTTCTATTTCATCCTGCGGATCTACCATGAAGGCCGTGACAGCATAATCGCAACGAAGTAACACATTAAACATTTTCCGTAACTTCGGATAATCAAACCAAGTAGCCGTCTGAATATCAAGCGGGTTATTGAGCTTCACGCGTTCACCGACCGAAGCCCGCAGATTATCAGTTTCAGTTTCCGGAATTTGTGAAAAATCCAAATCGAGTTTGCTCGCCGAATCCGAAATCATTGCCATGTCACCACCGGAAGCACCCAAAACCAAAACACGCTTTGAAGGCAAGGGGCCAAAACAATGCAGCAGTTTCAGTGTTTCCACCAGAGAACTCAGCGTTTCACAACGCGCGATGCCTAGGCGTTCAAAAAGAGTATCGTGCAGTGAATCGGAACCAGTCAACGCTCCGGTATGAGTGTTTGCAGCGCTGCGTCCCTTTTCAGAACTTCCGGCTTTAATCAACGCAATTGGCTTTCCTAAAGTACGTGCGTAATCAACAGCTTCGATGAATTTCGGCAAATCGAGTATGCCTTCTAGGTACAACCCTATTGCGGAAACACGGTCATCCTCGGCACAGTAACGGATTAAATCTTCGGCAGCAAGTCTTTGCTGATTGCCGAGAGAAATGACATAACCCAGCGGAAGCGAGCGTCGCTGACTCATCATGGAAATCGAAATGGTTCCACTTTGTGCGATGAAAGCCACTCCGCGATCAACCTGCAGACCAGTCACTTGATCCGGCCAAAGAGCTACTCGGTCGAAGAAATTAGCGAAACCGTAACAGTTTGGACCGATGAAAGGTAAAGCGCCGGCCGCAGTCTCCAGTTTACGGGCATATTCCGTACCGTCTTTTTCCTCTCCAAAACCTGAAGCAAAGACCACTGCACCGCCTAATCCACGCTGACGCAGAGTGGAAAATTCCTGAATGGTCAATTCCCTGTTAATTCCAAAAAATACTACATCCGGAGCATCCGGAAGCTCTTCGCTTGAATGAAAGCAGTCTTTCCGATTTGGATGCACTCTCCATATTTTTCCGCTAAAACCAAGTTTGACGCACTGTTCAACCACATAGTCAGACCATTTACCACCGTATACGGCCACAGTTTTTGGGCGAAAAAGCCTTTCAAGATTCATTTTTCCAGTGGCCTGAGTAAACCACGCGAAATGATGTGGCGCTGAATTTCGGATGTGCCGTCCCAAATACGTTCTACACGTGCATCACGCCAAATACGCTCTAGCGGCAAATCTTCCATCAGCCCCATTCCACCCACGGTTTGGAGTGCTTGATCAGCAACACGGGAAAGCATTTCTGTACAGAATAGTTTTGTCATCGCGCAATCTTCAGGAGTCACACTTCCCTGATCAATCTTCCAGGCTGTTTCCAAAAGCATCAAATTGGCAATTTTTATTTCAGTCGCCATATCGGCCAGTGGAAATGAAATACCCTGAAACTTACCGATTTTTTGACCAAACTGTTCACGACTGACCGAATAGTTCAGCGCAATTTCAAAAGCGCGTTCGGCTCGTGCCACACAGGTTGCGGCAACGGTGAGACGTGTCGGTCCGAGCCATTGATTAACCAGACGGAATCCGTCACCTTCCGGACCCAAGATGCGCCATTGCGGAATTCTGGTGTTGTCGAAACGCAGGATATTGTTGGTGTAACCTCGATGGGATACATTTTTGTAACCCGGTGCGACCTCAACACCTGGATCACTGAAATCCACCAGAAAAGCTGAAATCCGTGTAAGGCTCGCTTTTTTGGAGTCTTTATCAATTTCATCCTCACCAGTCGCTGCGAACAATACGCAATAATCAGAAACTGAGGCTTGTGAAATGAAATGCTTTTCGCCGTTGATGATCCAGTCATCTCCTTCAAGTACTGCTTTACATTTCATGCCGCGTAAATCCGAACCGGCTCCAGGTTCAGTCATGGCTATGCAGTCACGTTTATCACCACGAACAGTCGGTTCCAAAAATTGTTTCACCTGCTCACCTACGCAGGAAGCGAGGATATTTAGCGGTCGATGCGCGCATTCCGCCAGGGCCAGTGAGGTGCGTCCCAGCTCTTTTTCAATCAGCATCACGGAGACCGCGTCCAATCCGCCTCCGCCGACTTCATCCGGAAGGTTGCAGGCATGCAGTCCCAGTTCGATTGCTCGTTTTTTCAATATTGCGCCTAGTTCCGGAGGCAAAGCATCTGTACGTTCCAGAGTTTCTTCATGAGGCAGCATCTCTTTTTCCACGAAGTCGTGCGTCATTTCAACGAGCATCCGCTGTTCATCTGTCAGGCTAAAGTCAATCATACGCGTGCCACCACTTCTGTTCCGGAAACTTCCGGTTCATCATCCACCATCTCCGCCGGAAATCCCGAAGCAATAACTTGTGTATCACAAGCATCTTCGAGACGTCGCACAATGTTCGAAGACCATTCACGGGAACCATAACGTTCTTCTCCATCCTTGAAAATATCAATCAGTAGAGGTGATACTTCCAGTGGAACTCCGGCACGCTCTGCAATTGCCTGAAACAGACTGATGTCCTTGAGCACTAAATCCATGGTAAAATTAATGTCCCGGCTGCCGTTGAGAATAACCTGACTTTCGGTTTCATGAACAAAGGAGTTTCCAGAAGAAATCCGGATTGCTTCATAGGTTGTGCTGAGATCCATCCCAGCCTTTTTAGCAGTGGTCAATGCTTCACATAGTGTCACCAGATTGGCAGTCGCCAGATAATTTGTCATCACTTTGAGCACAGAGGCAGAACCGAGATCTCCAGTATGCAGGATACGCCGTCCCAGAACTTTCATGACTGGTAATATTTTTTCAAAGGAAGAGCGTTCTCCGCCAACGAAGATTGAGATATTACCTGTCGCAGCCCGGTGACATCCTCCGGAAACCGGACAGTCCAAAGCTTCGCCACCCAGTGCCTTTACTTTGGCACCTAGCCGTTTGACTTCTTCCTCATCAGTGGTACTCATTTCAGCCCAAATTTTTCCAGTAGAAATACCTGCTAAAACACCGTCATCAGCTTCAAGCACAGTCGCGCTTGAGGCCGGATTAGGCAGGCAAGTGATAATAAGATCTACAGTTTCAGCTAAATGTTTCGGAGACTCAGCCCATTTTGCACCATTATCCAAAAAGGGACGTGCAATTTCCTGGTTCAGGTCACGAACGGTCAAGTCGAAGCCGTTACGTAACAAACTTCCGGCCAGCTTACCTCCTACGTTGCCAAGACCGATAAATCCGATTTTCATCTTATTCCTTAATGAGTTAGTTTGATGGTCATCTCTAATGCAGGATCAATCGCTTCACTCGAAATGACTCTGTTCCAGTACTTTCACAGTTTAATCAACAATATTAAATATTAACATTCATTCTGTCCGCCCAAAAAATGTCGTTCTGACAAGTTCCGAGAGCATTACTCCGGATTCAGTATTGAAATTGAGAGTCACTAGAATCCGTTCCTGAACACTAGCAACCGGTGCTACTCGATGCAGTGAGTTGCGACCTCGGAAAAGAACAAGCGCACCATCACCCATTGCCAGTGTTTTAGGCTGAAGATTACCTTTGATCACAGCTTCAGTGTCAGCGTAACCCTGTTCACCGGCTTCTCTGTCGCGTACCTTCTCCAGATATTCAAACTCTCCACCACTTTCAGGAGCCTGTACCATCAAAGTTATGGCAAAAGAGGCGTTGTCATAGTGCCACCCCAACTGCTGTCCCTGCTCGTAATAATTTATATTAATCGAGGAAAGTTTGTCTGCATAAGGATAAACCGATAGGTCAAGGACACTTTCCAGAAATGCTCTGAAAACCGGCCATTCATATAAGGTTCTGAGCGGAGAGTTCGCCGGAATCTGATCATGTGGTACACATCCCTTGTCACTGACCTGTTCGAGGTTGCGTATGTGCTCATCTGGTAAAGAGGGGTCTGAATCAAGCAGATAAGCGTTGTGATTCTGGCTGCAAAAATAAGCCAGTGGTCTCACTTCTCGAGCTTCGTTTTG
>JAPKDT010000125.1 GCA_028822475.1 SAR324 cluster bacterium | reverse complement strand
GAATATTAATAAAAAACAAATGAAAAAATCAACAAAACATGAACAACAAATCTTTGCTGCTAATCATTGCAGCTCAATCGGCTGTAATGCTGGGACTGCTCTATACTCTCTGGGAACAGATATCAAATGATTTATTAATAAATGAAAATACAGTCTTTTTTTTAGCAGCCTTTTCTATCGCCGTACTGGTACTCGGACTTGTCCTGCAAACTAAAAAATCCAACACTTTTGAAGCAGGTGTTCGGGGTGTTGGAACAGTAAAATGGTTTAACCCAAACAAGGGTTTTGGTTTTATTGAACAGGACAATGGGGACGATCTTTTTGTCCATCAGTCAGAAATTAGACAAGCCGGTTTTCGCTTTCTCAACCTCGGCGATCGTGTTGAATTTGAAGTAGGTTCAGGCAAAAAAGGACCTGTTGCCCTCAAAGTGATCCGCACAAAATCAGCAGATCCAGAAAATGTTCCTAATAATTACGAAGAGCCGGAAGAGTCTCCGCTTACACAACAAGTCCCAGAAACACAATTAAATTAACATGAATAAAGAAAAACTAGTTTTAGCATATTCCGGTGGTCTTGATACTTCCGTACTGGTTCATTGGCTTGATCAGCAAGGTTATGAGGTAATCGCGCTTTGTCTTGATTTAGGTCAAAAAGTTGAAGATATTGATGCCATCCTCGAAAAAGGTAAAAAAGCCGGTGCAGCAAAAGTCCTGGTCGAAAATGTTGAAGAGGAATTTGTAAAGGATTACGTGTTGCCTTCCATTCATTGGAACGCACTATATGAAGGAACTTATTTGCTGGGAACAGCATTAGCACGTCCTTTAATTTCGAAAAAACAGATTGAAGTTGCCGAGCGTGAAGGCGCGATTGCAGTTGGTCACGGAGCTACCGGGAAGGGAAATGATCAGGTACGTTTTGAGTTAAGCTACTATGCGTTAAAACCTGATATCCGAGTAGTTGCTCCCTGGAAAATTCCTGAATTTTACCAAAAATATCCCGGCCGTACCGAACTGCTGGCTTATGCGGAAAAATACGGAATTCCGGTAAAAGCTACCAAAGATCAGCCGTGGAGTTCTGATGAAAATATGATGCACATTAGTTTTGAATCTGGTATGTTGGAAGATCCGTGGCAAGAGCCGCGGCAGGAAATGTTTGAGTTATCTCAGTCTCCGCAGGCGGCACCGGATGAAGCACAGACTGTGCTGATAGAATTTGAAAAAGGAAATCCGGTTGCGGTTGACGGCCAGGAATATTCTCCGGCAAAGCTGTTGACGCACCTTAATGATGTGGGTGGTAAGCATGGAATAGGCCGGATCGATATGGTGGAATCGCGTTTTGTCGGTATGAAAAACCGGGGAGTTTATGAAACACCAGGAGGGACGATTTTACACATTGCGCACCGGGCGATGGAGTCCATTACCTTAAACCGCGGTGTGATCAATCTCAAAGATTCACTGATGCCGCGTTTTGCGCAATTGACATACGATGGTTTTTGGTTTTCTCCAGAAATGGAAATTTTACTCAACATGGTGCAGCAAACTCAGGAACCGGTCAACGGTACTGTTCGTCTGGAACTTTACAAGGGTAACTGCATGGTGACTGGCCGTAAGTCGCCTAACAGCCTCTATGATGAGGACATGGCTACAATGGAAGCTGATAATGGTGCGTATGATCCGAAAGACGCCATTGGTTTTATCAAACTACACGCGCTGCCATTGCGTATTCAAGCAGGTTTAAAAGCAAAATCAAAATAACAGTTACTGCTTTCTTTCAATTAAATTTCTTAACCATTAAGAAATATGAAGTTGCAAAAATTGTATCCTCTGCTCACACTGGTCTTTTTCATGGCCACCTGTGTCCTGCTTTATCTGCAGTATTTTTCTGCTCCTGAAATATCTCCAATTCCAAACACTGCAGAAATTGAACTGAAAGTTGTAGCACAATCTCCGGAGATTCCTACAGAAGAACCTAAAATTACTGATGAAGAAATTCAACGTCTGCTGGATGTTGAAAATGAGCAGAAAGAACTTATTCTGCTCTTTGAACGGGTATCCGCTGATCTGAAAGACGCAAGTAGTTCCAAAAAGGTCTTAGCTCAACTTATGTTGGGTCGTTCTAATTTACGTGATTTTGGCAAACGTTTTTATAACTACAAGCTCTTCCGCAAATCAGGTGGTTTTTTGAGATATATGCGTCAAAAAACAAAAACCTATCTGAGCGATGGACAACTTGGGGTTAAGCCTTCCGGAATCAAGCAGAAAGATTTAGCCAAGTTCCGCAAGGAAATAACTAGCTGGCTCATGCTTCGCACTAACGAAGAGATCGAAGCAGTAGCGCGGTTTTTGAGTTTCTTCTTTGCGGAAACTCTTTATGACATACCAATGACCATGCTAGCTTCCAGGATGACTCCTGAACTGGAGGAAATAGATTTCAGCACACCGGTGCTGTTGGAAAATGTGCTGACGACTCCAAGCCGGGATGCCAACGGTGAGATGAATGAAAAAAAGCCGACCACTGTTACAAAATATTCGATGGCACAACAGTTCTTTTTCCGCAGAGGACCGAAAATAGCTGAAAGGGCTGTTGTCTTTTTAAAAGCTTACCTCAGTTATACTGATCTTTAATCTTTGCTGAAGTGTTAGTGAAAAGCTCTGCTTCATCTCACTGTAAATCAGAAAGATTAACAGATTCAGTTCGATTCAAAATTCCGTTTCACTCCTTTCCTAAAAGTTCCGCCAAATGAAAATCCGCGTTCTCAGTTCTGATGATGTTCGGCAGGCACTGCCTATGAAAGCTGCCATTGAGGAAACCAAAAGAGCATTTAGCCGCTTATCAAGCGGTCGTGTCGAAATGCCGCTGCGCAGTCGTGTTCATATTCCGGAACAGGATGGCGTTCTTCTGACTATGCCGGCCGCGTTGTTGGACGATGGAGAAATGGCAGTGAAACTTGTGACTGTCTTTGGGAAAAATCCGGTACGTGGTTTCCCCCTGATTCATGCAGTTGTGCTTGTGCTGGATGCAGAAAATGGACAAATCCTGTCTCTGATGGACGGTGAGGTACTAACTGCGATCCGTACCGGTGCCGGTGTTGGTGCCGCGACTGATTTACTCGCTTCTCCTGAAGCAAAAAGCGTAGCCATAATCGGCAGCGGGAAACAAGCGGGTGCGCAACTGGATGCGGTTTGTAATGTACGTGAAATTCAGCAGGCCTGGGTTTACAGTCCCAATCCGGAACACGCCCAACGTTTCGCGCAAGAAATGTCCGGGGTAGGTTCAATTCCAAAAAATGTGAAAGCAGTTTCTTCATCAGCAAAAGCCTTAAAAGACGCAGACATTGTCTGCACCGCCACCACATCCACAACTCCGGTTATTTCATTTGAGCATCTCAAAACCGGTGCGCATGTAAACGCCGTTGGTTCATTTCAACCGACGATGCAGGAAATCGACTCGGAAACTATCCGCAATGCTCTTGTGATTGTTGATTCCCGCGAATCCGCGCTGATTGAAACAGGAGATATAGCCACACCCATCAAACAGGGGTTGATTACTCCAAGGCATATTCACGCGGAAATTGGAGAAATCATCAACGCTAAAAAACACGGACGTTCCTCTCAGGATCAACTTACATTTTTCAAATCCTGCGGAGTTGCGGTGCAGGATGCCGTGACTGCCGCTATTGCCTTAAAAAACGCGGAACGCGAAAATCTCGGAACGATTGCCAACTTATAAAAAATGTCCGGACTACCCAAAACTGCTGATGTTGTAATCCTCGGCGGAGGAGTTATGGGTGCGAGCACGGCATACCATTTGGCGAGCCACGGACATAAAAATATTCTATTGCTAGAGCGCGAATCTTTTTTTGGTACAGGAGCAACCGGACGTTGCGCAGGTGGTATTCGTCATCAGTTCAATACTGAAGTCAATATCCGACTTTCTCAAAAAAGCCTCACCATGATTGATGCTCTTGAGGAAGAAACCGGTCAGTCCGCGCTTGTGCGGAAATGCGGTTATTTGTTTGTCCTTTCTGATGAAAAGGACGTTTCCGTTTTCCAAAATTCGCTGAAACTTCAACACTCCTTGGGAGTAAAAACGGAATGGCTTTCCGGAGATGAAGTACGCCGGTTGGCGGCACCGTGTGTGTTCCCGGATGCAATCGCTGGAACTTTTAACGCGGATGACGGACTTGCTGATCCAAACAGCATAGTGATGGGATACATCAACGCTGCCCGACGTCACGGCGCGGTCTGCCTTACAGATTGCTCCGCAACCGGTATTGAACTGGAAAAAAACAAAGTCCGGAAAGTTCGCACCAGCCTCGGAACAGTTGAAACCGAAACGGTCGTCAATGCCTGTGGTCCATGGAGCGCTTTTTTCGGAAATGAAATCGGTCTCGATATTCCGGTCTCGCCGCTGCGTCGACAATGGTTTGTTACAGAAAATATTCCTGAACTACCTGCCGAATTTCCATTTGTGATCGATTTCTCACAAAGCCTCTATTTTCACCGTGAAGCTTCCGGACTGCTCAGTGGAATGTCTAACCATAATCAGAAAATAGGTGCTGATCAAAGTATCGATCAAGAATGGGAAATGCGGCACATTGAAGCAGCGCTTAAACGTATGCCTTTGCTAGGAAACTCCGGAATAAAGGCCAGACAGGCCGGACTTTATGAACTAACACCGGATGCTCATCCTATCATCGGTTCCACGCTAGTTGAAGGTTTTTATTTGCTGACCGGTTTCTCGGGACATGGTTTCATGCAGGGGCCGATTTGTGGAAAACTGATGGCCGAAATTCTGATTGACGGTAAGGCAAGCACAGTTGATATCAGCATGCTGGATTATAAGCGTTTTGCAGAAAAGCGCCTGATCCCGGAATACAACGTGGTCTAAATCGTTTCCGGATTGCGCCCTTTTACTTTTTACCGTAAGCTGTATTAAACAAATATTATCGCATTTTTAAATAACCCAACCCCTCACTTAAAACACGCTATGCTTACCGAAAATACAGTTGCAAAAATTTTTGAATCCGGACTCGAACAGGGTGCGGACTTTACGGAAGTGTTTGTTGAGGACTCGGTTTCCTCTTCAATCAATTTACTCGATCAGAAGATTGACGAAATTAATTCCTCAAATTCATTCGGGATCGGTATCCGGCTGCTTTACGGAAACGAAGCATATTACGGATACAGCAGTGATCCTGATGAAGCCAATCTGTTGAAACTGACAAAAAATCTGGGACAATCCCGCAAGGCAGGTCAAAGCAGCGGAGTACAGCCCTTTGAACAACAAGCAGTGCAGGACATTCATCATGTTGCCATCAATCCGGAGACTGTGAGTAAGACTGAACGTGTTGATCTACTGCGTAAACTGGATGAACTTACTCGGCGTCAGGGTGCGGAGGTCAGTCAGGTTAATGCAAACATGGCAGAGAAAAAACGCTCGGTGTTGATCGCCAACAGTGAAGGCTTGTGGACAGAAGATGCACGAAGTTATTCCCGGATGCGCCTTTCTGCGGTTGCTGAAAAAGGGGACGGCCCTCAAACCGCGTCTGAAAGTCCAGGAGTTTTAGGTGGTTATGAATTTTTCCAGAAGCTGAATTTAGACGAGTTAGCGGAAAATGCCGCGCAGTCCGCATTGCGTATGGCTGGTGCCGGATATATCGAAGGCGGAACAATGCCGGTGATTCTGGGGAACGGATTCGGCGGTGTGATTTTTCATGAAGCCTGCGGGCATCCCTTGGAAACAGAAGCGATCCGTAAAAATGCTTCACCCTTTTGTGATAAAATCGGTGAGCGTGTCGGCCGGTCGATTCTGAACGCGATTGATGATGGAACAATTGCTAACAAATGGGGTTCCTGCAATGTGGACGACGAAGGAACTCCCACCCAAAAAACTGTCCTGATTGAAAACGGTATCCTCAAAAATTATCTCAGTGACCGTATCGGTGCCGGACAAGTCGGTATTCCCCGAAGTGGTTCCGCGAGGCGTGAGTCCTATAAATTTGCACCCGTTTCACGTATGAGAAACACCTTTATTGCTCCCGGTAAAGATAATTTTGAAGAAATGCTGCGTACCATAAAATTTGGCTTGTACGCCAAAAAAATGGGCGGCGGTTCTGTAAATCCCGGCACCGGTGAATTTAATTTTGCTGTTCAGGAAGGTTACGCCGTACGTAACGGGAAAATCGCGGAACCTGTCAGAGGTGCCACTCTCATCGGCAAAGGTTTTGATGTCTTGTCACAAATCTCAATGATTGCCGATGATCTGGAATTAGCAGCCGGAATGTGCGGTGCAGCCAGCGGTTGGGTGCCGACTACTGTCGGACAACCGACCTTGAAAATTGACTCTATCCTTGTTGG
>JAPKDT010000124.1 GCA_028822475.1 SAR324 cluster bacterium | reverse complement strand
GATTTATTTAGTTTAGAAAATTTACTTAACCTTCTAATTAAGGAGACCTAGATGATCCCAGAAAAAACTCTCGAAGCTTTAGCAAACGGTTTCGGGCATCTTGGCTCGGCCAGCGTCGACCTCAAAACTACCCACACAGACACTCTTAGTGCATCAGTTGATCAGGAAAACGACACGGTCACCTGTTTTGCACTGAGTTTTCTGGCAGGACCTACTCTTGAAAACATGAAGGCAACAGGCAGAGTAAGCTATTTCTTCGGCTTAATGTCTCATGAAGCATACCAGTTCAAAGGTCAGTTCATTGAAACCCGTGAGTTGACTAAAGCTGAACTCGCCCAATCTGAAGAATTCCGTAAAGCAATTGCGGAAAATCTGGGCAGTATTGGTATAGCTCCGGAGGCGGCAATGAAGCTTGTTGGCACCGCACCCGATCTTGGCATAACCTTCAAGGTCGAAAACATATTCACCCAGACCCCCGGCCCCGAAGCTGGTAAGGAAATCCCATTCAACTAAGGAGATCAAATGATTACAGAAGAACACCTACCTGCATTACAAGGCATGTTTCCGAGTTGGATGACGACTTGTTCAGCAAAAGGAGAACCAAATACAACTGTTATTTCTCAAGTCTGGTATGTAGACGAAGAGCATGTAGCTCTATCTTTTCAATTTTTCAGCAAGACTAAGAAAAATATTAAGGAAAACCCAAATGCTTTTACTACTGTAGTGGATCCGGGAACAATGACTATGTATAATCTGGAGTTGGAGTTCGATCACTCGGAAACCGACAGCGATTTGTTTGACGAGATGGATATGAAACTGGAGGCTATTGCGTCAATGAGCGGGATGTCCGGAATTTTCAAACTTCTAGCTGCGGATGTGTATAAGGTAAAGTCGCTTAAATTAATTGGTTCCGGAAACTGAGCTCACCTAAATAAAGTGGTTACGCCTCTATTTTATATAGAGGTGGACTGAGGTATAAATCTATTCACCGTCCTCACTTAATGCCAAACGAAACCGCTGATCCTGATCACTTACAACTAGATGAGCTGAAGAAACGACTTGACCGAAAGACCAAGGAAGTAGAGATAATTCAGCAGGTGTCTTCGCAAATCAATGCTACACTGGACTTGGAAAACATTGCCAAGGCCATGTTGAGCTTGATGGACGAATATTTCGGTTTTAAGTACACCATGATTCTGTTGCTGGATGAGGATGAAGAAGCCCTCAGTGTCCTGGCTACACACGGTTATGAGGATGAAGGGCTGGGCGCAAAGGTGAAAGTTGGTATGGGCGTGATCGGTATGGTAGCCAAACGCCGCAAGTTGATGCGCATGGCGAATCTTGGGCAACAGCGGGCGTACATGCAGACCATTCGTCAGCAGGTGACACAAATCACGGACACTGAGTTGGGGGATGAGGTGCCGTTACCGGGGCTTAAGGATGTAGAGAGTCAGGTCGCTATCCCCATGATGCTGGAAGATGAACTAGTCGGTGTTTTTTCGGTGGAAAGTCTGGAGTTCAATATCTTTGATAAAGGAGATGAACTGCTGATTGGAATTCTTGCCAACCAGGCAGCTATCGCCCTGCAGCATGCGAGACTCTTCCAACGTGAACAACAGCGTCTGGAGGAACTCAATGAAGCCCACCGCGAGTTGGCGGACCTCAATGCTAATCTTGAACAGAAGGTAGAGGAACGCACCGCCGAACTGCTTGAGCTTTCTGCAAAACTCGCCAAGTACTTTTCTCCGCAGGTATACGATTCGATCTTTTCCGGAAAACTGGACGTAACCATCCAAACCCAGCGGAAGCCGCTAACGGTTTTCTTTTCAGACCTCCAGGGTTTTACGGAACTCACGGAACGTCTAGAACCGGAAGTCCTCACCGAACTGCTCACACACTACCTCACCGAAATGTCCAAAGTCGCCATTCGCTGGGGTGGTACCATCGACAAGTTCATCGGTGACGCGATTCTCGTCTTTTTTGGTGATCCAGTTACGAAGGGGAGCCGCGAGGACGCGGTGGCTTGTGTTTCGATGGCGGTGGAAATGCTGGAGCGCCTGGATTCTCTGCGGAGTTTCTGGCGTGAGCGTGGAGTGGCGCGGCCGCTAAATGTCCGTATCGGCATCCACACGGGTGTCTGCACAGTCGGGAATTTTGGTTCGGAAGACAGGCTCGACTACACTGTGATCGGTAACGGTGTGAACCTTGCCTCGCGGCTGGAGTCCAATGCAGATCTTAACCAGATTTTAATTTCTGAGGACACCTATCTCCTTGTCAAAAAGGACATCCGCTGTGAGAAACGTGAGGTAATTTCTGTGAAGGGTGTCTCACACCCTGTGCAGACCTACCAGGTTGTCGAGTTAATAAACACGCCGGCTCATAAAGACGCAATGCTGGAACACGCGATTCCAGGACTTTCCCTTGCACTCGATCCTTTTGGGTTGGAAGATCACGATGCCGCACGACGACTGCTCTCCGCGGCTTTGAAACGCTTGAATCCCAAATCCGAAGAATAAGTCCGGCGGGGAAAGTCAGCTTACTGTTTAACTCCATCACTCCACTTTGCGATAATTTTTCCGCTTTTGTCATACCAGTTGATGTTCCAGGGGGCATCTTTTCTGAACTCGCCGACCCATCTTTCACCATCCGGAAAAGAGAAAGTCCCCTTGCCGTTCCAGCGTCCTTGCTTGAACTCACCTTCGTATCTTGTACCGTTACGGTAAATGAGTGAACCGCGGCCGTTTGGTTTCTCATTTTCAATTTGCCCTTCATATTTTCCGCCGTCACCCACGTCACCATTTTCCAGCCAGATCCATTTACCGTCCTCTTTATAGCTAAACAAAATTCCTTCCTCTACTGTCTCAACTTTCAGCACACCTTCCACATACTCTCCGATGATCTTGCCGTCTTTGTCGAATTCAGTGATGTTCCAGGGTTTATTTTCACGGAACTCTCCGACTCCCTTTTTTCCATCTGGAAAGCTGAAGCTGCCTTGCCCATGAGTTTCCCCATCCTTGTATTCGCCTTCATACATTTCTCCGGAAGGATAAGTGAAAATCCCCAAGCCGTTGGGTTTTGCATTTTCAACCTCACCCACATATTTGTAATCCTTTGCTTCGTCACCAGTCTCATGCCATCCCAAAATTCCCTGCTCATGCCTAAAAAACAAAACGCCGGCTTTTCGATTGTTTTCCTGTTTCACTCCGTCCACATACTTGTCTTTGAATCTGCCGTTAGCATCGTATTTTATAATGTTCCATTCTTTGTCTTCTTTCCACTCACCGGTCAATTTACTGCCATCCCGAAAAGAGATGGTTCCCTGACCATGCCGCTGCCCATTCTTCCATTGTCCCAGATACTTCGTTCCATCAAGGAATAAGCGAATTCCCAAACCGTCAGGTTTTCCGTCTTTGATTTCACCTTTGTATTTTTGCTGTGTTTCATCATCTCCAAAACTTTTCCATACTTTTTCCGCAGAAATTTCCCAAAGATAGAGGACACCGCTTTCCTGAACTTGAGCGAAAAGTGTAGTTGTAAAAAGGAAGTAGGCGAAAGGAATTATCAGGATTTGTTTCATGTTTATTTTGTGATCTCAGTGACTCGGTGGTCTTTTTTGTGGCTTTGTACTTTTCAGCAATTCTTAACTTAATCTAGCCCGTTGCTCAATTAGACAAAATAAGAGGACCTTGCAGCTGTTTTTTGCCGTCCTTCCATTCTCCAATATATTTCTCTCCACTCGGATAAGTGTACAGTCCTTTTCCATGAGGTTTGCCATCTTTCCATTGTCCTACAAAAGTGTCTCCCTCGGAAAAAAAATAGATGCCTTGTCCGTGTTTTATCCCACCTTCCCATTTTCCTTCATACTTGTCTCCATTCGGAAAAAAGTATGTGCCTTGTCCTTGTTGTTTACCTTTTCCCCATTTTCCTTCATAGCGGTCTTTATTCGGGAAAAAGTATGTGCCTTGTCCGTGTTTTTCGCCTCTTTTCCAATTACCTTCATAACGCGCTGAGAGCTGATCCAGGCTACTCTGATTCAGCAGTTGCCAAATAGTTATCGTAAAAATTATGCTGGTGGGCATTCCTGGAATTAGCATCGAAAGTTGATTTACGGAACTTCTGGGTCCGCTGTAATGAGTGTATGTCCCTTGTCCATGGGGCTTGCCTTTTTTAATTTCACCAACATACTTTCCTTCCGTATCCTCATCACCTTCCGAGTACCAGCCCCATGTCCCTTTTACTTCACGGAAAAAAAAGGTGCCAGTATCAGCAGTATTGGTTGTTGCGGTACAGGAAACAAAGTTAAGACAAAAACATGAAATTAGCAGAACAGCTAAAATATTTTTCATCTATCCTTCAATTTCAAAACTAAAATTATCCGTACCTTTTTCAGGCAGGATCTCTCCTGATTGTCCTGAAAGAGAAGTGGCACAAAGCTGGAAGGACTTTAAACTGCGTGGTCTATGATTCATGGCTTGCTGATTGTTGGTTTTGGGGAATTAAAGATATAACATCAATCAGTATGTTTTACAAGAATCTTGAGCTCCAGAAAATTGACTTTGGATCAGCAGTCGAATAAAATGGTGCGGTGGGCTTTGCGGGAAATTGTCATTCTGGACTTTCTCCGGAAGACTGATTGAGCAGTTTACTCCGGATTCGCACTTACACGGGAATAATAAACAAATTATAGTCCGTTTAAATTTATCACTGAAAATATTATGACTAATTCCAATCCTCCATCACTGCCGATAAAATCGGATGGATCAATCAGCAAAATTTGGTTTGCGGATGATTCGCAGGGTATTGAGCTGCCGTTCTTTGACACAAAGGTTCAGGCGGGTTTTCCCTCTCCCGCGGAAGATCATCTGGAGCAAAGGCTGGACTTGAACACGCTGGTGATTGATAATCCAAATGCTACTTTTTTTGTGCGTGTGGCCGGTGAGTCGATGAGGGACATCGGCATTGCTGACGGCGACATCCTCGTTGTGGACCGCAGTATTGAAAGTTGGGAAAACCGCGTTGTGGTGGCGGTGATTGATTCTGAATTTACGATTAAACGTTTTACCATAGATCAGGAAACGGTGCTGCTGAAAGCAGAAAATCCGGATTATCCGTCAATTAAAATTACACCTGAAATGGACTTCTCCGTCTGGGGAGTTGTCAGCTGGACCTTAAAAAAACTATGATTGCGCTGATTGACTGCAACAATTTTTTTGCCTCATGCGAACAGGTTTTTCAACCGCAGCTTGCGGGTAAACCGCTCGTCGTGCTTTCAAACAACGACGGTAATGTCATTGCCCGTTCCAGTGAAGCCAAGAAGTTGGGTATCGGAATGGGAGTTTTAACGGGCAGTGTCCGTGAATTTGTCCTGAGCCACGAACTGCAGATACGTTCATCGAACTACGCCCTTTACGGCGATATGAGCAGTCGGATAATGGACATACTGGAAGAGCTTTTACCAAGGATTGAACGATACAGTATCGACGAAGCTTTTGCGGATGTTTCCGGTTTGTCACGCGAACGGCTGTTGGAACTCTTCCGCGTTGTACGGCATAGAGTACAGCGTCACACAGGAATTCAGGTTTCGATAGGAGTCGCGCGCACAAAAACCCTGGCCAAAGCCGCAAACCGGTTGGCAAAATATCATCCGGAACTGGCCGGAGTTTGCGTTGGTACGGAGACTGAAAGTTTCGGCAAAACATTGGAACAAATGGAGACCAGAGATGTCTGGGGTATCGGCGGAAAGATCAGTAAAAAATTAAGCGAATTCGGTATCGACAACGCAAAGCAGTTACGGGACGCGGATCCTGTCTGGATTAAAAGACAGTTTTCTGTGGTGCTGATGCGTACAGTTCTGGAACTGCGTGGTGAAAGCTGCTTGAAATTGGAGGAACCTGAAGAATCGCGAAAGTCCCTCATGTGCGGTCGCTCATTCGGCAAACCGCTGAAGGAGTTAGAAGATATCCGTCCCGCATTGACGCATTTTGTGCAAAATGCCGTGAGCCGACTCTGGAAATACAAACAGGCGACTTCAGCCATCACCGTCTATCTCTCGACAAACAGTTTTCGTAAAAACATCACGCAGCGCAGCGTATCCGCATCTGTGGAACTGGAAGCAACCAACAATCTGATACAACTGAATGCCGCGGCTCAGCGCGGGCTGGAACAGATTTTTAAGTCTGGATTTGAATACCACAAAGTCGGTGTACTTTTACATGATTTTATTTCAGTAAAAAATATTCCAGCCACGCTTTTTGAAACGGAATCGAGTATTCAGGCATCGCAGGAACTGATGGGAGCAGTGAAAAAAATAAATCAGAAATTCGGACGCTATACTGTTGCTTCCGCCTCTGTTTCTGGAAGTTCGGATTGGAAGGCACGTAGTAAATCTCGGAG
>JAPKDT010000123.1 GCA_028822475.1 SAR324 cluster bacterium | reverse complement strand
CTACCGTGTTTAAGATAAAGTTATGTTTGTGTCAGAAATTGCTGTTGGAAAGAGAACGAAAGACAAAGCCTACCAACTTGGATAACAAAAACCGTTATTTAATTCTTGTAGTGAGAAGCCAGGATTATCCGTGGACTATTCGCCCCGGATTGAGCAGACGATGGTGATTGTACGTGGACTGTAGATTCCCAGCGTGAGTGCAGTGTAAGTGCTTTGCATCCAGGTGTTGTGGATACGTAGTTCATAAACCCTGCCTTGAGGACAAAGGTCGATAAGTTCGTATTTTTTCTCACCTAATAAACCCCAGAACCAGAAAATTTCTTCATTGCTGATAACAGTTTCTGATGGAAATTCTGCGGGATAGCGTAGCTGAACCTGACATCCGGACAGGAATAAAACGAAAATTAAGATTAAGCTGTAATAACGGAACATTGCATAAATCATGGAAAAAAGTTGTCTTGCCTTGCGTTTCAAAACTTTCGAATTTACACTTGTTGTTGGCATCCGGAAAAAGTGTAGTCCAATAAAGATTTGCCGGAATAAATAAATTTTGCAGAAAAGCAGCCGGATTCTAGAATTCTGGGGGTAAACAATCGGTCGCCTTCCCAAGTTGCTAGTTCAGTCAGTTCGTTTTTGGGAATCCATTCAAGCCGACCTTCCGGACAATCTGTAGTTAGTGTTCCGGAAAAGCTGTTCGTGTAAAAAACAAAGACGAGCCATTCATCACCAAAAGGAGAGTCTCCTTCGTCGGGAAATGAGAGTACGGCTTTTAGTTCAGGATCTTTAATTATTAATCCTGTTTCTTCCAGCGTTTCACGGACCGCCGTTTCATATGGTGCTTCATTTGGTTCGACTTTTCCGCCGGGTGCTAACCAGAGTCCCTGATGTTCATCCTCTTTTTCACGATGAATCATCAGTACATGTTCGTCATTATTCTCAAGATAAACCAGAACTCCTAATTTCACTGCATTACTCCAAATAGTCTATGTCTCAGTCGAAGAAAGAATTAAATGCACTTTTAAAACGCATTTCGGTTGAACAGGACAAACGACTGAATCCTGAAGTACATCAAAAAACCGAGGTTCTGCCTTATGAATTAGGTAATCAAACCCCGATTATACGTGGGCGTATGCCCGGATTGGAAGCAGTTTATGACCGATTTGCCAGGATCTACGCACAGACTTTTTCACATCATGTGAGACGACCCGTAACAATCACACGCAGATCTACAGAAC
The DNA here is from genome assembly GCA_028822475.1 of SAR324 cluster bacterium. Taxonomy (GTDB): domain Bacteria; phylum SAR324; class SAR324; order SAR324; family NAC60-12; genus Arctic96AD-7. Next base: position 5,159 of record JAPKDT010000123.1, on the reverse strand, counting down.
TGGTAAGTTTCCGGGATTATCTAGGAGCAATTACAACTCCTGCCTCTCTAAGTATCTTTGGCATGAATCCACTTCAGGGTCACGCATTGTTTGTCTTTGAGCATCATCTGGTACACGTACTTATCGACTTGCTTTTCGGAGGAAACGGTTGGTTTGAAAATCCGCCTCCCAAACGTGAATTTACAGGAATTGAAATTCGGATGCTCTCAAAAGTCGTGTTCAGTGCACTCGAGGATCTGGGTAAAGCCTGGAAGAGGTTAACTCCTTTGGAACCATATTTTGAGCGTATGGAAATACAGCCAAAATTTGCTGCGATTGTTCCACAGGAAGAGGTGGTGGCGAGCACAACATTCGATGTTGAAATCAACCGTGTCCCATACACAATGAGTATTTGTCTACCTTACTTGATGCTTGATCCGGTACGTTTACAAATAGAAGCCGGCAAAAACAATTATGATGAAGAGGTCAATGCGGTTAACGTCAGCCGCCTTGAAGAAAATCTGCGTAACTCAAAAGTCAGTGTAAAGGTCGCTCTTGGAGAAGCACGCATGTCCCTAAGGAACTTTCTTACTTTGAAAACCGGTGACCGTATTATCTTAAATCAGGATCAAGATAAACCACTTAAAGTTATGGTTCAGGACAAACTCAAATTCATGGCAACTCAAGGTGCATACAAAGGCAAGCACGCAGTTCAAATCACCAAGATGATTGAGCCCCAGCCACGATTTAAGGATTTACTGGATCAACCTCCGGAAGATCTAAACGAAAATGCCTGATCTTCCCGAAAATTACTGATTGACGCGACTACGCAGGTCCTTGCCTGTCCGGAAAACCGGAAGCTGCTTTGGTTTGACTTCCACTGTTTCTCCGGTTTTAGGATTCCTCCCGAAATAACCCTTATATTTTTTCAGTGTAAAAGAACCAAATCCGCGGATTTCAACTTTGTCACCAGCGTTAAGTGCGTCCTTGATGCGGTCAAAAAAGATTCGCACAGTCTGGTCTGTTAATCTTGGATTATGTCCTGTACTGGCCGATAATGCTTCGATTAATTCTGATTTGTTCATAACTCCATGCATTTAAGGTTAAAAAAGATTGAGGCATTTTATCAGCAGAAATTGGTTTTATTCTCCAGCCATTCTTCGTCTGCTTAAAAAACCGGTTGATGTAAACTTAAGGAAACAGGAAAAAATATCAAGTGTTTCGTGAATATTTTTTCAAATTGCCTGAATTTGTAGTTCGCGTCGATAATGATCAAAGAGAGTTGACTTGGAAAGCATTCCCAAAAATATTTTACCTTCAACGACTGGTAATGACCATGCTTTAGAGGTTTCAAACTTGTCCAGAGCAACATTGATCGGTTCATTTAAATTGATGACGGGCAGGTTTCGCATGACTGAACCCATCGTTACTAAATCATAAAGACTTGTATCAAAAAGATGCGGACGGATGTCATCCAGAAAAACAACTCCAACACATTGTTTTTCAGCATCGAGTACAGGAAAATAATTGCGGTGTGCTTTCTTGAATTCATCGATGAAGTCCCTTAAAAGTAGACCTTCTGGAATAGTGATGAAATCCTTGTCTAAAATATCCTTAATATTTAGATGATGCAACAAATATCTGTCTGTTCCACGTTTAATCAAACTCCCCTGCTTTATCAGATCCTGAGTATAAACAGAGCCAATTTCAAAGAACGAACTTACTACCATGGCGCTGCTTGCAGTTAGCATCAGGGGCAAAATCATTGAATATCCGCGAGTGGCCTCCATGACGAGGAAAATGCCAGTCAGTGGTCCATGCATGACTCCAGCAACCATTCCAGCCATACCCGCTAAAGCAAAAGCCGCGTCTTCAGCAACACCATCCAACGGTAATAGATGCAGAATCATCCCGAAAGCCAGGCCAACTCCGCTGCCGATCACGAGGCTAGGCGCAAATACTCCGCCTATGCCACCACTTCCCAGAGTAATACCGCAGGCCAAAAATTTGAGCAGCACAAACAAGAGGATAAAACCAAGTTCCGGCCTGATTGAATAGGTCAGGAATGATTGAGTTACGGAGTAACCCTCAGACAAAACTTCAGGCATATAAAAACCGAGAACTCCCACAGACAAACCACCAATCGCGGCACGTACCCAAAGATGTAGTGAAATTTTGGCAAAAAGTTTTTCCCAGACATGTAGACTTCTGACAAACAGGATTGAGATAACACCTGTAATTGCTCCAAGCGCAAAACAGGCAATTAAAGAGGTAAATGAAAATCCTGCAATTTCCTGAAAAAACGCAATCTTGTTACCCATGATCCAGCGGCTGATTTCAGTCGCGGAAACTGCTGCAATGATGGTTGGCAGGATAGTTAAATAAGACCATTCGCCGATAATTATTTCCAAGGCAAATATCAAACCTGTCAACGGTGCATTGAAAATTCCCGCGACCGCTCCCGCAGCACCATAACCTACGAGTAGTTTTTTGTGACGTTCATTCATGTCCAGCCAACGTCCAAGGGCTGAACCAATTGCACCGCCAATGCTGACTATCGGACCTTCCAATCCTGTTGAACCTCCGCTTCCGACTGTCAGTATACTTCCGAAAAATCTGGAATAAATCATGCGTCTCCTGAGTGTTCCGGAGCCCATTGCAATGGCTTTGATTACTGAGGAAACTCCATGTCCCTCATTATCATGCATGAGATAACGCACTAAAAATACCGCAATTCCCGCACCTAAAGCAGGGAAAAAAATCGAACGCCAGCCTAGGTCTAATTCTGTGATGAAAATCCGCAGGGTATGGACACTCCAGTTGAGTCCAACCGCAAGCATACCGCAAACCAGTCCGATTCCCAGTGCTGCGGTCATCATCACTACTGCTTCACGTGCTGAAACAGCCTGAAAGCGTGAAAGTAGATCAGCTTCAGTTCCTACGAAACCACGTGAAAGGAACTTGTTAAGCTGTCTCCGCCAGACTTTTTTGAAATTGCTCAACGAGATTTTCTAATGAAGGAGAGTGTTTGAGAAAGTCATTTATTTCTGTATTATTTAGAAAACGAGCCAGTTGAGAGAGCAAATGCAAATGGTGGAAAGAATCAGCGCTCAACAAGACAAATACCACAAATACCGGCAGTCCGTCCGGTGCTTTAAAATCCAATGGTTTTTCTAAAAAAAAAGTGCCGACAATTGATTTTTTTAATTGCTGACCGAGAGGTTTTTTTGGATGAGGAACAGCAATTCCATTTCCAATCCCAGTAGAAGAAAGAAGTTCACGCTGCATTAGTTGTTCTGCCAACGTTTCTTTAATCTGCCGAGGTAAATTCATACAGGCCGATATTTCACTGAAAAGTATTTCCTGTGAACCCGAAGGAACTGTGTGAAATACATTTCCGGTTTCTAAAGCTTCAATCAGCGGGGACTGCGTAGCGCTCGCTTTTTGTTTGTATTTGCTCTCTCTGAGCGAATGCTTTTCAAGGTGAATATGTTTTGATTCAGCCCATGTTACTAGGGTAGACTGGTTAAAATAATGCTTCCCACGCCGTACCACGCACGGTATGTCACCCTGTCGAATCCAACGGTAAATGGTCGCCTCCGGAACATGCAGCAACTGAACGACATCTGAAACTATCAACCATTTAGCCATAACAAAACAACAAAATATACCGGACTGAATTAATAATGAAATATTTCGAATTTCAGTCTAACAGCATTCGTGGGCTTTGTGAAGAAGTGGAAGCTAATTAAATTACTTTTTTAAAGAGTTGATACTTTATGAAAATTTTATAGAATATTTAAAACACTTCTGATGGCTGGGGATGCGCAATTGAAAATTTCGAACCGTGTCAGATCCTAACGGAAGCAGCACTAAGATTTTGTAGATGTGCCGCATTCCTCAGCCTCTCTCTTCAATAATCCGGAATCCCATTCATGTCTTATGTTGTGCTGGCGCGTAGGCTGCGTCCCTCCCGTTTTGACGATCTAATTGGACAGGAAACCGCGGCTCAAACTTTACGCAACGCGGTTCTTGCAGACAGAGTAGCGCATGCATTTTTGTTCTCCGGTTCACGTGGAGTTGGAAAAACGAGTGCGGCAAGAATATTAACACGTGCACTGAATTGCTTGAATCCGGACAATGGCGACCCTTGCAACAGCTGCGAAAACTGCGTTGAAATAAATCAAAACGCATCACCGGATGTCTACGAAATTGATGCTGCTTCCAACCGTGGAATTGACAATATCCGTGAGTTGCGTGAAAACGTAAATTATGTGCCCGCGAGATGCCGTTACAAAGTTTATATAATTGATGAAGCGCACATGCTCACTCTTGAGTCTTTCAACGCACTGCTGAAAACTCTGGAAGAACCGCCTTCATACGTAAAATTTATTTTTGCCACCACAGAACCCCACAAAATACCTCAGACTATTATATCACGTTGTCAACGTTACGATTTTTTAAGAATTCCGATAAAAACGATGGCGGATTTTCTGGAGACAGTTGTCCGGAATGAAAAGCTTGAACTGTCACGCAAGGCAATCGAAATGATTGCGCGGAATTCAGTAGGTGGAATGCGTGACGCTTTGACCGCAATTGATCAAATTCTCAGTTTTAGCGGAACAAGTGCATCTGATCAAAAAGTGGCCCAGATTCTTGGAATTCTGGACAGTGAGTCTCGTTTTGCTTTTACAGAGGCTTTATTGAAAAAAAATGAAGGTGAGGCTTTGCGGTATTTTCAGCAACTGCAAGAACATGGTCATGATGCTCACGATATTTTAGCAGATTTACTGCAAACTATTAAAACCACCGCCCTCGTACGGACTCTTGGGACAAGCCCAGCTTTGTTCCAGGATATTTCAGCAGATGATCTGGAAGTCTTTGCGGCTATAGCCAAAGCTGTAAGTGCGGATGAGTTACAGCAGATTTTCCATATTTTGCTCGAACTGGAAGAGCAGATGAAACGCAGTGCCCACACTAAAATTTGTTTTGAAATGGCAATTCTCCAAATTGCATCCATTGAACCTCTGGTGGGTCTTCCGGAAATAATTAGTGGAATACAGAGTATTCGCAGCGGAGAAACTCCGGCAGCCAAAACTCCTGAAAACGCAACTTTTGTGAAAACTACCCCCGAAGAGTCCGTGCACCCAGTAAAAGACAATTCTGTAGAAAAACATCAG